>CAURWS010000325.1:0-5256 GCA_963528485.1 uncultured Pseudomonas sp.
TCAGCGCATCGCCGCGTTTGCGCATGGTCACGCACCTGGATGTGTCGTCCGCGCAGATGGAACAGGTGGTCGGTGCATTTGCCGAATTCGGCAGCCGATAGTCGACCAATAATCCAATTGGCTGCTTCTATCGTACAAAGTGACTGTACCGTGGCAGCAACGCCTATATAATGCGGCCCTTTGCCGTCGTTTCGTCGAATGACGTTACGCAGTTGGCTCCGGCCGCAGTTCCCGTGGAAGAACCTATGAAAAGCGCAGAAATCCGTGAAGCCTTCCTTCGCTTCTTCGAAGAGCAAGGCCACACCCGTGTAGCCTCCAGCTCCTTGATTCCGGGCAATGACCCCACCCTGCTGTTCACCAACGCAGGCATGAACCAGTTCAAGGACTGCTTCCTGGGCCAGGAAAAACGGGCTTATACCCGTGCCGTGAGCAGCCAGAAATGCGTGCGCGCCGGTGGCAAGCACAACGACCTGGAAAACGTCGGCTACACCGCCCGTCACCACACCTTCTTCGAAATGCTGGGTAACTTCAGCTTCGGCGATTACTTCAAGCGCGATGCGATCACCTTCGCCTGGACCTTCCTGACCGGCGTCCTGAAGTTGCCAAAGGACAAACTGTGGGTGACCGTTTACGCCACCGACGATGAAGCCTACGACATCTGGACCAAGGACGTCGGCGTGCCCGCCGAGCGCATGGTCCGCATCGGCGACAACAAGGGCGCGCCTTACGCGTCCGACAACTTCTGGACCATGGGCGATACCGGCCCGTGTGGTCCTTGCACCGAGATCTTTTACGACCACGGCGCCGACATCTGGGGTGGCCCACCGGGCTCGCCGGAAGAAGACGGCGACCGTTATATCGAGATCTGGAACAACGTCTTCATGCAGTTCAACCGCACCGCCGACGGCGTGCTGCACCCGCTTCCAGCGCCGTCGGTCGACACCGGCATGGGCCTGGAGCGAATCAGCGCCGTGCTGCAGCACGTGCACTCGAACTATGAGATCGACCTGTTCCAGAGCCTGCTGGCCGCAGCCGCCCAGGCCATCGGTTGCAGCAACGACGCCCAGCCTTCGCTGAAAGTCGTGGCCGACCACATCCGTTCCTGCGGCTTCCTGATTGCCGACGGCGTGTTGCCGTCCAACGAAGGACGTGGCTACGTGCTGCGTCGCATCATTCGTCGCGCCTGCCGTCACGGCAACAAGCTGGGCGCCAAGGGCAGCTTCTTCTACCAGATCGTTGCCGCGCTGGTGGCCGAGATGGGCGAGGCGTTCCCTGAACTCAAATCCCAGCAAGCACACATCGAGCGCGTGCTGAAAGCGGAAGAAGAGCAGTTCGCCAAGACCCTGGAGCAGGGCCTGAAGATCCTCGAGCAGGACCTGGCCGAGCTCAAAGGCACCGTGGTGCCGGGCGATGTGGTGTTCAAACTGTACGACACCTACGGCTTCCCGATGGACCTGACCGGCGACATCGCTCGCGAGCGCAACCTGACCCTCGACGAGGAAGGTTTCGAGCGTGAGATGGATGCCCAGCGCGAGCGCGCCCGTTCGGCCAGCGCCTTCGGCATGGACTACAACAGCCTGGTCAAGGTTGATGTGGCCACCGAGTTCACCGGTTACAGCGCCACTGCGGGCGACGCCAAAGTCGTCGCTCTCTATAAAGAGGGCGTGGCGGTTGAGCAACTGAGCGAAGGCGAAGATGGCGTGGTCATTCTTGACCGCACGCCGTTCTACGCAGAATCCGGTGGTCAGATCGGCGACAGCGGTTTCCTCACCGCGGGCGATGTGCGTTTTGATGTCAGCGACACCACCAAGACTGGCGGTGCGTTCCTGCATCACGGCATCCAGGTGTCGGGCAGTCTGAAAGTCGGCGCGACAGTCAGCACCCAGGTCGCCGCTGAAGTACGTCAGGCCACCTCGCTGAACCACTCGGCCACGCACTTGCTGCATGCCGCGCTGCGTCAGGTGCTGGGCGATCACGTTCAGCAGAAAGGCTCGTTGGTCGACAGTCAGCGCCTGCGCTTTGACTTCAGCCACTTCGAAGCCATCAAGCCTGAGCAGATCAAGGCGCTGGAAGACATCGTCAACGCCGAAGTGCGCAAGAACACCGCAGTCGAAACCGAAGAAACCGACATCGAAACTGCCAAGAAGAAGGGCGCCATGGCGCTGTTCGGCGAGAAGTACGGCGACAGCGTTCGCGTACTGAGCATGGGCGGTGATTTCTCGGTCGAGCTGTGCGGCGGTATCCACGCCAATCGTACCGGCGACATCGCGCTGTTCAAGATCATCAGCGAAGGCGGCGTTGCTGCCGGCGTGCGTCGTATCGAGGCAGTGACTGGCGCCGTGGCGCTGGCCTACCTGAACACGGCCGAAGAACAACTGAAGGAAGCCGCGAGCCTGGTCAAAGGCAATCGCGACAACCTGCTGGACAAGCTGACGGCTGTCCTGGAACGCAATCGTCTGTTGGAAAAACAGCTGGAACAACTGCAGGCCAAAGCGGCCAGCGCTGCGGGTGACGATCTGTCGGCCGCTGCGGTGGACGTCAAGGGCGCCAAGGTCCTCGCTGCCCGTCTCGACGGTCAGGATGGCAAGGCGCTGCTGGCGCTGGTGGATCAGCTGAAGAACAAGCTCGGCCGCGCAGTGATCCTGCTCGGCGGTGTGCACGAAGACAAGGTCGTACTGGTGGCTGGCGTCACCAAGGACCTGACTGGCCAACTCAAAGCCGGTGATTTGATGAAACAAGCGGCAGCCGCCGTTGGCGGTAAAGGCGGCGGTCGTCCTGATATGGCGCAGGGCGGTGGCGTTGATGCCGCTGGCCTGGACGCAGCGCTCGCGCTGGCGGTTCCGTTCGCCGAACAGGGAATTTAAGTCGACCCACCGCCCCTTCTATATTGAAGGGGCGGCGCTACGCGGTTTGAATGTTTAACGGGCGCCCTTCACGGGCTGAGGCGGCTTTGAGATGGCTTTAATCGTACAAAAATTTGGCGGCACCTCGGTGGGCTCGGTCGAGCGCATCGAGCAGGTGGCCGACAAAGTCAAAAAATTCCGCGAGGCGGGCGATGATCTGGTGGTGGTGCTGTCCGCCATGAGTGGCGAAACCAATCGCCTGATCGACCTGGCCAAGCAGATCAACGCGCATCCCGATCCTCGTGAGCTGGATGTGATCGTGTCCACCGGCGAGCAGGTCACCATTGCCCTGCTGGCCATGGCCCTGATCAAGCGCGGCGTGCCGGCGGTGTCCTACACCGGCAATCAGGTGCGCATCCTGACCGACAACGCGCACAACAAGGCGCGTATCCTGCAGATCGACGACCAGAAAATCCGCTCCGACCTCAAGGCCGGTCGTGTGGTGGTGGTTGCCGGCTTCCAGGGTGTCGACGAAAACGGCAACATCACGACCCTGGGTCGTGGCGGTTCCGACACCACAGGCGTGGCCCTGGCCGCAGCCCTGAAGGCTGACGAATGCCAGATCTACACCGACGTCGATGGCGTCTACACCACTGACCCGCGCGTCGTGCCCCAGGCCCGTCGTCTGGAGAAGATCACCTTCGAAGAGATGCTGGAAATGGCCAGCCTCGGTTCCAAGGTGCTGCAGATCCGCTCGGTGGAGTTCGCCGGCAAGTACAACGTCCCGCTGCGCGTGCTGCACAGCTTCAAGGAGGGTCCGGGTACCCTCATTACCATTGATGAAGAGGAATCCATGGAACAGCCGATCATTTCGGGCATCGCCTTCAACCGTGACGAGGCCAAGCTGACCATTCGTGGCGTCCCCGATACCCCGGGCGTTGCCTTCAAGATCCTCGGCCCGATCAGCGCCGCGAACATCGAAGTGGACATGATCGTGCAAAATGTTGCGCACGATAACACCACCGACTTCACCTTCACCGTGCACCGTAACGAGTACGATCAGGCGCTGGCCGTCCTGCAGAATACCGCCAATGAAATCGGTGCCCGCGAAGTGATCGGCGACACCAAGATCGCCAAGGTCTCCATCGTCGGTGTCGGCATGCGTTCCCACGCAGGTGTGGCCAGCCGCATGTTCGAAGCCCTGGCCAAGGAAACCATCAACATCCAGATGATCTCCACCTCCGAAATCAAGGTTTCGGTCGTGATCGAAGAGAAATACCTGGAGCTTGCGGTTCGCGCACTGCACACGGCGTTCGAACTCGACGCTCCCCGCCAGGGCGAGTAAGGGGCTTGTCAAAGGGCGCGGTCTTGACCGCGCCTTTTGTGTTTCTGACGTGCACGAGAAACCTGCTTTTTTTTCGTTGCTAGTCAATACTGAGGGTGCTGGCCTGTTGCCCCGCTTGTGGTGGGGGTCGATACCTTCTGGTTTGCAGACTGTTGTCCCTGAATTGAGGTTGAGGAGATAGGTATGCTGATTTTGACCCGTCGTTGCGCGGAGAGCCTGATTATCGGTGATGGTGAAATCACCGTGACCGTGCTCGGCGTAAAAGGTAATCAGGTACGAATTGGGGTCAACGCGCCCAAGGAAGTGGCTGTTCACCGTGAAGAGATTTACCTGCGCATCAAGAAAGAGAAGGACGAGGAACCAAGCCATTAATTTTATTTGAATTTTTGGTTTGCAAACGGGGAAAAGGGTGGTTATTATACGCCCCGTGTTGCGGAGAGCTGGCCGAGTGGCCGAAGGCGCTCCCCTGCTAAGGGAGTACACCTCAAAAGGGTGTCGGGGGTTCGAATCCCCCGTTCTCCGCCATTATTTGCGTAGTACGTTGTAATCTGGCTTCTTCTGTAAGTTGTTGAAATTACTAGAAAAAGTGCTTTACAAAAAGATTTGACGGCCTATAATGCGCGGCAACAAATGCACTCGTAGCTCAGCTGGATAGAGTACTCGGCTACGAACCGAGCGGTCACAGGTTCGAATCCTGTCGAGTGCACCATAAAACGAAAAGCCCGCATGCAAATGCGGGCTTTTTGCTTTTCCAGGATTTATTTTCTCGCCTTGCCTGCTTTGCCCGTGGCTTTCACGCAGCCTTGGGCATCGAACGTCACCTGCCGGCTCCGGCCATTCTTTTCCTTGTAGATATAACGCAGCTCGGCATTGCGGCTGACGATTTTGTCTGGCTTGCCGAGCAAGCTTTCTACATCCCGCTTGGTCATGCCGGCAGGCGTCTGTTGATTGATGATCGCCTTGCGTCGTTGCTCGGCACTCAGCGCGTTACCGCAGCCATCGTCGCGCTGCCCGACCACCACCAGTTCGCTGCTGGTTCTTTTCGATGAGTCGCGCTTCAAGGGCGGG
>CAURWS010000326.1:0-5245 GCA_963528485.1 uncultured Pseudomonas sp.
TGCTCGCCCTGCGCGTCAGTGGTCTGAGCGCCAGCACCACCAGCGACAGCTATAAACTTTATGCAAATTTCGACAATATCGCCGGTTTGACTGTCAGAGCGAAGGTGACCATGGCCGGTGTGACCATCGGCAAGGTCACTGCAATCGATCTGGACCACGATACCTTCACCGGCCGTGTGACCATGGAAGTCGACAAGCGGGTCAACAACCTGCCTTCGGATTCCACGGCGTCTATCCTCACCGCAGGCCTGCTGGGCGAGAAATATGTCGGCATCAGCGTGGGCGGTGATGACAAGCTGCTCAAGGATGGCGGGACGATTCATGACACCCAGTCGTCGTTGGTACTCGAGGACCTGATCGGTAAATTCCTGCTTAATTCCGTGGGTAAAGACGCCAAATGAGGAGTTTTTTCATGATCTCGATTCTGCGCCGTGGCCTTTTGGTGCTGCTGGCTGCTCTGCCGCTGTTCGCCAACGCGGCTGCCACTGCATCCTCTGCTCATGATCTGGTAGATAGCACCACCAAGCAGCTGCTGGCCGACCTTGCGGCGAACAAGGAAACCTACAAGTCCAACCCGCAGGCGTTCTATGACGCGCTCAATGGCATCGTGGGACCGGTGATCGATGCGGACGGCATCTCCAAAAGCATCATGACCGTCAAGTATTCGCGCAACGCCACCCCTGCGCAGATGCAACGCTTCCAGGAAAACTTCAAACGCAGCCTGATCCAGTTTTATGGCAACGCGCTGCTGGAGTACAACAACCAGGGCATCACCGTTTCCCCGGCCAAGGAAGAGGACGGCGATCGCGCCTCCGTCGACATGTCGGTCAAGGGCAACAACGGTGCGGTCTACCCGGTCTCATACACCCTCACCAAGATCAACGGCGAGTGGAAAGTGCGTAACGTGATCATCAACGGCATCAACATCGGCAAGCTGTTCCGCGATCAGTTCGCCGACGCGATGCAGCGCAACGGCAACAACCTGGACAAGACCATCGATGGCTGGGCCGGCGAAGTCGCCAAGGCCAAGCAGGAGACCGAAAACTCGCCTGACAAGGTCGTCAAATGAGTGAAGCATGTGTCACGGCAGTGGGTGATGGCGAGCTGAAGCTGTTTGGTGTACTCGACTACCGCACAGGCCCCGCGCTGCGCAAGCAGGGCGCCGATCTGATCAAGGCCAGTGATGCACCGGCAGTGGTGCTCGACTGCTCGGCCGTGGTGAAGTCCAGCAGCGTGGGCCTTGCGCTGTTGCTGGCCTTCATGCGCGATGCCCAGGCGGCCGGTAAATCGGTGAGCGTGCGCGCGTTGCCTGAAGACATGAAAGAAATCGCACAGGTGTCGGGTCTGACCGAACTGTTCGAACAACATTGATTGCTGTCATCGATCAAGCCCCTCGTCCGGCTCCTGCAATGCAGGGTTCGCAACGAGAGGGCTTTTTTGTATGATGGCCGACCCGCGCGCGTAGAGCGCCGATTGAGGTTAAGCATGCAGGCCGTAGAAGTTAAAAGCTTCCTTGAAGGTAAGCTGCCAGAGGTCCAGGTCGAAGTTGAAGGCGAAGGCTGCAACTTCCAGTTGAACCTGATCAGCGATGAGCTGGCTACACTGAGTCCAGTCAAGCGCCAGCAGCAGATCTACACGCATTTGAACCCATGGATCGCCGATGGCAGCATCCACGCGGTCACCATGAAATTTTTCAGCCGCGCTGCATGGGCCGAGCGCACCTGAGCCTAATTGGCGTCGAGATTCCAATGGATAAACTGATTATTACTGGCGGCGTTCGTCTTGATGGCGAGATCCGCATTTCCGGGGCGAAGAACTCTGCCCTGCCGATTCTTGCTGCAACCTTGCTGGCCGATGGGCCGGTCACGGTTCAGAACCTGCCGCACCTGCACGACATCACCACCATGATCGAGCTGTTCGGTCGTATGGGCATCGAGCCGATCATCGACGAGAAGCTCAGCGTCGAGATCGATCCTCGCACCATCAAGACGCTGGTCGCGCCGTACGAGCTGGTGAAAACCATGCGCGCCTCGATCCTGGTACTGGGTCCGATGGTTGCCCGCTTCGGCGAGGCTGAAGTTGCACTGCCTGGCGGTTGCGCCATCGGTTCGCGTCCGGTCGACCTGCACATCCGTGGCCTGGAAGCCATGGGCGCGATCATTGAAGTCGAAGGCGGCTACATCAAGGCCAAGGCGCCGGAAGGCGGCCTGCGTGGCGCGCACTTCTTCTTCGACACCGTCAGCGTGACGGGTACCGAAAACATCATGATGGCCGCAGCCCTGGCGCGCGGTCGCAGCGTGCTGCAGAACTCCGCGCGCGAGCCTGAAGTCGTCGATCTGGCGAACTTCATCAACGCCATGGGTGGCAAGGTGTCCGGTGCTGGCACCGACACTATCACCATCGAAGGCGTCGAGCGTCTGGGCCAGGCGACCTACCGCGTCATGCCTGACCGCATCGAGACCGGCACTTACCTGGTTGCCGCTGCCGTGACCGGTGGCCGCGTCAAGGTCAAGGACACCGATCCGACCATTCTCGAGGCCGTTCTCGAGAAGCTGCGTGAAGCCGGTGCCGAAATCACCACCGGTGAAGACTGGATTGAGCTGAACATGCACGGCAAGCGTCCGAAGGCCGTCAACCTGCGCACCGCGCCGTACCCGGCTTTCCCGACTGACATGCAGGCTCAGTTCATCTCGCTGAACGCCATTGCCGAAGGCACTGGCGCGATCATCGAGACCATCTTCGAAAACCGTTTCATGCACGTGTACGAAATGCACCGCATGGGCGCGCAGATTCAGGTCGAAGGCAACACGGCCATCGTCACTGGCTGCGAGAAGCTCAAGGGCGCGCCAGTGATGGCCACCGACCTGCGTGCTTCGGCAAGCCTGGTCTTGTCGGCACTGGTTGCCCAGGGCGACACGCTGATCGACCGCATCTACCACATTGACCGTGGTTACGAGTGCATCGAAGAGAAGCTGCAGATGCTGGGCGCCAAGATCCGTCGCGTTCCGGGCTGATTGCTTGAGGTGCCCGCTGCCTGCGCTGAGCAGGCAGCGGGTTGCCGATGCAGGTTTGACCTTTTGAATCGTTTCGCTTCGAGTCCTGTGGTTCTGACTCGAAGGTTGCCGGGCGCCGCTTGCGACCCGACACGAGCTTGCTGATAAGGACTGACGTTTCCCATGTTGACCATCGCACTGTCCAAGGGCCGAATCCTTGACGATACGCTGCCGCTTCTCGCTGCGGCGGGCATCGTGCCGACCGAGAATCCGGACAAGAGCCGCAAGTTGATCATCCCCACGACTCAGGAAGATGTACGCCTGCTGATCGTGCGGGCGACCGACGTGCCGACCTATGTCGAGCATGGCGCAGCGGATCTGGGTGTGGCGGGCAAGGACGTCCTGATGGAATACGGCGGTCAGGGGCTGTACGAGCCGCTGGACCTGCAGATTGCCCAGTGCAAGCTGATGACTGCAGGCGCTGTGGGGGCTGCAGAGCCTCGCGGCCGTCTGCGTGTGGCGACCAAGTTCGTCAACGTTGCCAAGCGTTACTACGCCGAACAAGGCCGTCAGGTCGACATCATCAAGCTGTACGGCTCCATGGAGCTGGCGCCGCTGGTGGGTCTGGCCGACAAGATCATCGACGTTGTCGACACCGGCAACACGCTGCGTGCCAACGGTCTTGAGCCTCAGGAGCTGATCGCCCACATCAGTTCCCGTCTGGTAGTGAACAAGGCTTCGATGAAGATGCAGCACGCCCGCATCCAGTCGCTGATCGACACTCTGCGCACTGCCGTGGAGTCGCGACACCGCGGCTGACTGATTCGCGCGACGTTACACAACGTTGCGCCCAGCTATCCGTGTCATAGCCAAATTTCTCAGGTGCCTGCGCGGATGGCTTGGTAGCTTAGGCTCCTGCCTTCGCATTAGGCTCCTGAGAAAACGCCATTTATAGAGGCTCACGCTATGACCACTTCCAACACCATTCGCCGACTCGACGCTGCTGACCCGGATTTTGCTCGACATCTGGACCATCTGCTGAGCTGGGAAAGCGTGTCTGATGATTCGGTCAATCAGCGTGTGCTGGACATCATCAAGAACGTGCGCGAGCGCGGTGATGCTGCGCTGGTGGAGTACACCCAACGCTTCGATGGGCTGGAAGTCGCCTCCATGGCCGACCTGATCCTGCCGCGCGAGCGTCTGGAACTGGCCCTGACCCGTATCACCCCCGCTCAACGCCAGGCGCTGGAAAAAGCAGCCGACCGCGTACGCAGCTACCACGAGCGGCAGAAGCAGGAGTCCTGGAGCTACACCGAAGCCGACGGCACCGTGCTGGGCCAGAAAGTCACGCCACTGGATCGTGCAGGCCTGTACGTGCCGGGCGGCAAGGCGTCTTATCCATCGTCGGTGCTGATGAACGCGATTCCGGCCAAGGTGGCGGGTGTTGGTGAAGTGGTAATGGTCGTGCCGACGCCGCGTGGTGAGATCAACGAGCTGGTGCTGGCCGCAGCCTGCATCGCGGGTGTTGATCGAGTGTTCACCATCGGCGGCGCGCAAGCTGTCGCGGCGCTGGCCTACGGCACTGAAAGCGTGCCGCAGGTGGACAAGGTGGTGGGGCCGGGCAACATTTATGTGGCCACGGCCAAGCGCCACGTGTTCGGTCAGGTCGGCATCGACATGATCGCAGGTCCCTCGGAAATCCTCGTGGTGTGCGACGGCCAGACCGATCCAGACTGGATTGCCATGGACCTGTTCTCCCAGGCCGAGCACGACGAAGACGCCCAGGCGATTCTGGTCAGCCCCGACGCCGAGTTTCTCGACAAGGTCGCTGCGAGCATCGCCAAACTGATGCCGACCATGGAGCGCGCCGAGATCATCAACACCTCGATCAATGGGCGTGGCGCCCTGATCAAGGTGGCTGACATGACCCAGGCCATCGAAGTCGCCAACCGCATCGCGCCAGAACACCTGGAGCTGTCGGTGGCTGACCCTCAGGCCTGGTTGCCACAGATTCGTCACGCCGGTGCCATCTTCATGGGGCGTCACACCTGCGAAGCGCTGGGCGATTACTGCGCAGGCCCGAACCACGTGCTGCCGACTTCCGGCACTGCGCGTTTCTCCTCGCCGCTGGGCGTCTACGACTTCCAGAAACGCTCTTCGATCATTTTCTGCTCGGAGCAGGGCGCCTCGGAGCTGGGCAAGACCGCGTCGGTGCTGGCGCGCGGCGAGTCGCTGACCGCCCACGCCCGCAG
>CAURWS010000327.1:0-5238 GCA_963528485.1 uncultured Pseudomonas sp.
CGCTAACGCCCACGCGAATGATTCGGCAAGGCTTCGACACCCTTCTCGACACAGGCGGGGTACTTTATGAGCTGAAAAAAGAGACGCAGCAGACCGTCCTGCGCAAGCGCGGCCCCGTGGCGGACGACAACGCGCTGCAGCTGGTACGCACCGCGCCTTGTCGATTGGCCCGCGGCGTCAACACAAACGTGTGCTCAGCCGATACCGTGCGTAATGTCGGATACAGCGACGTGCCCCTCTCGACAAGCCAGGGGCGGGAGCCCGTGGCCTGGTTCTGCGACCTGCACATCCAGGTTGCCAGTGACAAACAGTACGTCCATGGCCGGCGTGTTTGGGAAATCGTCTCGGGGAAAGCCCAACAGCGGACCAAGAACAAGCTGTCGCTCTCACGCTACAAAAGCGAACTTTCAGCCAGCGTCCTGGGCGGCAACGATCTGTTCAAGCGCATCAGAATCACAGGCGGGCTCATCGAAGGCATCAGCGACAGCCGCGAAATTTCGGCAGTGGTCGCCACCTACAAAAGCAACGGCCTCAAGGAGATTGTGACGCAGGCGGACGACAAGGTGTTCTACAGCGCCCGCTATGTGGACGGGCAGGCCGACATCATCTTCAAGCGCATCAGCCCTGCCGAGGGCTTCGACGCAAACCCTGTCAGCGACGCAGACTACCTGGCCCTGATTTACCTTGGCACCTTCGATGCCAATGCCTACATCAGAAAGCTTTCGGTCGACACCATCAGCGCCGACCTGGCAAAACTTCAGAAAATCATCGATGACGGCGGGGCACCCGATATCCATAGCATGATCAACGGGCCGTTCGAGATGGGTACCACAGCCCCGGAGGCCGCACTGTTCTGTTTGTATGCGCGCAAGGCCGTTACCCTCCAGCCACGCGTCGCACAAGGGGTGTGGCAAACGCTATCCGAACAGGTGAGTGTCCAGACACGTACCGAGATTGCCGAACAGCTCAACAGGTTGCACAACAGTGCCGATATGTTCAACGCCAGCTCGCTGCTTTTACCTGCGACAACACGACTGATAGAGCCCGAAGGCAAGAACCTGGCTTTTCTCAAGATCACGTCCAAAGACCCTGCCAATCACCCGCCCAAGGTGTATTACGCGGTATCGGGTTACCAACAGCTGTCCACGGACATGCCTTTGGCCAGACAGGTCGCATCGGGTGAGGCACCCTCAGGGTGGCAGTATGTTTCGGGTCGGGCGATTGCCCCGGACAACACGCACTACATCAACGCCCGCCAGTCCAGGCCTGCCGCGGGGAGCGCTGCGGACCTCGAAGAGGTGGTTTTCCTGCCAGACCTGTCAAAACCAGGCGCCACCATGGGCAATCATCGTCTGCTCGACAGTGAGCACATGATTCTCAACACACTGATCAAAGAGCACGTTGACTGGACGAAGGTCGAATCCGTCCAGCTGTTTTCCAGTCGGCCCACATGCCCATCGTGCACGCTGGCCCTTAACGAGCTGAAAAACAAGCTGCCAGATGGACGCTTCGCCGTGTTTGAAGGCGCTCGTTAACAACCAGATGAAAAGCGCCCACACTCAGCGGGTGCTTTTCTGATCAGCGCGGGAATACTGGCTGGCGGGACGGTTTCTTACCGCCCTTCCCGCCCTTGGCTGCGTCGGCACGGTCCTTGGCCGCCTGCTTGTTGCGTGCAGCAGCAGCGGCCTTGGCTTCTTCGCGCTTGTCCCACGGCTTGCTGCCATCGCTGCCACGCTGCGGCAGTCCGGTGTGCTGGGTGAGGATCTTGGTTGTCTTGGCGACCTTGTGGCTGCCAGCCGGCGTCGAGTTCTTGCGACGGGCGCTCTGGTAGCTGTCGGTTTCCGGCTGATGCAGCGGGATCAACTGGTGCTTGCCTGGCCCGATCAGGTCCGAACGGCCCATACGCTCCAGCGCTTCACGCAGCATCGGCCAGCCTTTCGGGTCGTGATAGCGCAAGAAGGCTTTGTGCAGACGGCGCTGCTCCTCGCTCTTGACGATGGTGACCGAATCGCTCTTGTAAGTGACCTTGCGCAGCGGGTTCTTGCCCGAGTGGTACATGGCGGTGGCACTCGCCATTGGCGACGGGTAGAACGCCTGCACCTGATCGGCGCGGAAACCGTTGCCCTTGAGCCACAGCGCCAGGTTCATCATGTCTTCATCGGTGGTGCCCGGGTGGGCGGCGATAAAGTACGGAATCAGGTACTGCTCCTTGCCCGCTTCCTTCGAGTACTTCTCGAACATGCGCTTGAACTTGTCATAGCTGCCGATGCCCGGCTTCATCATCTGGTTGAGCGGACCTTCCTCGGTGTGCTCCGGGGCGATCTTCAGATAACCACCCACGTGGTGGGTCACCAGCTCCTTCACATATTCCGGCGACTCGACGGCCAGGTCGTAACGCAGGCCGGAAGCGATCAGAATCTTCTTCACACCCGCCAGTTCCCGGGCGCTGCGGTACAGCTGAATCAGCGCCGAGTGGTCGGTGTTCAGGTTAGGGCAGATGCCAGGGAACACGCAGGACGGCTTGCGGCATGCGGATTCGATTTCCGGGCTCTTGCAGGCGATGCGGTACATGTTCGCAGTCGGGCCGCCGAGGTCGGAAATGACGCCGGTGAAGCCAGGCACCTTGTCGCGAATCTCTTCGATCTCACGGATGATCGATTCGTGGGAGCGGTTCTGGATGATGCGGCCTTCGTGCTCGGTGATCGAGCAGAAGGTACAGCCACCGAAGCAGCCACGCATGATGTTCACCGAAAAACGGATCATGTCGTAGGCCGGGATCTTTTCCTTGCCGTACGCAGGGTGTGGAATACGTGCGTAAGGCATGCCGAACACGTAGTCCATTTCTTCGGTGGTCATCGGAATCGGTGGCGGGTTGAACCAGACGTCGACTTCGCCATGCTTCTGAACCAGCGCGCGAGCGTTACCCGGATTGGTTTCCAGGTGCAGCACGCGGTTGGCGTGGGCATATAGAACGGGGTCGTTGCGCACTTTTTCCATCGACGGCAAGCGGATGACCGTCTTGTCGCGGGTCATGCGCGGGCTCGCCAGGATCTGCACGACCTTGGCTTCGTTCGGGTCTTCAACCTCGCCCTTTTCCTGCTCGATGGCGCAGGCCTGGGTGTCCTGGGTGTTGACGTACGGGTTGATGATCTTGTCGACCTTGCCCGGCCGGTCGATGCGCGTGGAATCGACTTCGTACCAGCCTTCAGGCGTGTCGCGACGAATGAACGCGGTGCCGCGCACGTCGGTGATGTTCTCGATCTTTTCGCCGTACGACAGACGATTGGCGACTTCGACAATGGCCCGCTCGGCGTTGCCGTATAGCAGGATGTCGGCGCTGGCGTCGATCAGGATCGAGTTGCGGACCTTGTCCTGCCAGTAGTCGTAATGCGCGATGCGGCGCAGCGAAGCCTCGATGCCGCCAAGGATGATCGGTACATGCTTGTAGGCCTCTTTGCAGCGCTGGCTGTAGACCAGACTGGCGCGGTCCGGACGCTTGCCCGCCATGCCGCCTGGGGTGTAGGCGTCATCGGAGCGGATTTTCTTGTCGGCGGTGTAGCGATTGATCATCGAGTCCATGTTGCCGGCCGCGACACCGAAAAACAGGTTCGGCTCGCCAAGCTTCATGAAGTCGTCTTTGTTGCGCCAGTCCGGCTGGGCAATGATCCCGACGCGGAAGCCTTGCGACTCCAGCAGCCGGCCGATGATCGCCATGCCAAACGAGGGGTGGTCGACATACGCATCACCGGTGACGATGATGATGTCGCAGGAATCCCAGCCAAGTTGATCCATTTCTTCCCGGCTCATGGGCAGGAAAGGCGCTGGCCCGAAACATTCGGCCCAGTACTTCGGATAGTCAAATAACGGCTTGGCTGCTTGCATGTCGATGACCAGTGTTCGTAATCGGGGAGGCGAGTTTCTTGTGGAAATTCGCGGGCGCGGAGAATAGCACAAATTTTGATCAAATCCGACCAGAACAGTCAGTCTTGCAAACGGTTTTTCGACCGATCGCACTGTCACTTCTGACAGTATCCCCTGCCGTGCATTGCGGCTAGATTATCAACACAGCCCTGATAACTGCAGGACGCAGGTATCATGACCGACTCCATGCATCGCCACACACCTTCGCTCACGGTTTTCGACAGCCGGGGGCTGACGGTTCGGCAGACGGCCTACTACCGCGCGCAGATCGACCTGGACGCCCAGGCTTGCGTCAACGCTCAGGTGTATGACAGCCAAGGGCGGCTTATCGAGGTGTGGGACCCGCGCCTGTTCGAGTCACGTTCGACGCAACCTGATCTGCAGCCCAACCTCGCCAGGGTGTACAGCCTGTCGGGGTCCGTGCTGTCCAGCCACAGCGTCGATGCGGGCGCTGCCTTCTCCCTTTATGCAGAATCGGGCGCCGTGGTTGAACAGTGGGACGCGCGCAGAACGCACTGGCAGACCGAATATGACGACTATCCAAGGCCCATAGCGATTCACGAGCAGATGGCTGACCAGCCCCGTCGGACCTGCGAGCGGTTGACTTACGGGGGCAGTGACGAAGAGTCGGCCTTGCGCAATCAGCGTGGGCAACTCATCCGTGTCGACGATGGTGCTGGCACGCTGGCGATCACCGAGTACGGCCTGCTGGGCGGGACACTCACAGAGGAGCGTCGCCTGCTCACTTCGATCGAACCGCCTGACTGGCCGCCGTCAGCAGACGAGCGTGACGCGCTGCTGGAGCCCGGCCAAGGCGCCATTACCCTCAGGCACTTCGACGCCACAGGCACCGCCATCAGCACCACAGACGCACGCGGCCACCGGCAAAGCATGGGCTTGAATATCGCCGGTCAGTTGGCCCAGGTGACGCTCACACTGATGAACAGCCCCCCTCAGCTGCTGTTGCGTGACGTGCAGTACAACGCCAACGAGCAGATCACATCGCAAACCGCAGGCAACGGCGTGATCAGCCAATACCTCTACAACGATAGAGACGCACGCCTGGCCACGCTTAAAACCACCCGTGCAGCCAACGACCCGCTGCAACTGCTGACCTACGGCTATGACCCGGTCGGCAACGTCACCAGCATCACCGACGATGCCCAGGCCGTGCGGCACTTTGCCAACCAGCGCATCGAACCGATCAACCGCTACACCTATGACAGCTTCTATCAGTTGGTCGAAGCCCAGGGACGGGAGACGGCCAAGGTCTCCAGCGGCCCGCAGCTGCCAGACATGCAGCCCCTACCTATCGAC
>CAURWS010000328.1:0-5230 GCA_963528485.1 uncultured Pseudomonas sp.
GTATATACAAGTCAAAAAGCTGAAACGGCCAGAGATTTGTAGTAAAACTACACGGAGCCGGGTACCTCTCCGGTCATCCAAGAATTTTTATACCGTCTGCCCACAAGGCCAGTCGCAACAAACTCAGGCAACCGATTCTGGTAGCCTTTCCGCCCTGGAGCAAGCCATGCAAGACCTCGATCCCGTCGAAACCCAGGAATGGCTGGACGCCCTGGAATCGGTTCTCGACAAAGAAGGCGAAGACCGTGCGCACTACCTGATGACCCGTATGGGCGAGCTGGCCACCCGTAGTGGTACACAGCTGCCGTACTCCATCACCACGCCATACCGCAACACCATCCCCGTTACCCGCGAAGCACGCATGCCCGGCGACCTGTTCATGGAACGCCGCATCCGTTCGATCGTTCGCTGGAACGCCCTGGCGATGGTCATGCGCGCCAACATGCAAGACCCTGATCTGGGCGGACACATCTCCACCTTCGCCTCCAGCGCGACGCTCTATGACATCGGCTTCAACTACTTCTTCCAGGCCCCGACCGAAGAACACGGCGGCGACCTGATCTACTACCAGGGCCACGCCTCGCCGGGCATCTACGCTCGCGCCTTCCTCGAAGGCCGCTTGAGCGAAGAGCAGATGCTCAAGTTCCGTCAGGAAGTGGACGGTGGCGGCCTGTCGTCGTACCCGCACCCGCACCTGATGCCTGACTTCTGGCAGTTCCCGACCGTTTCCATGGGTCTGGGTCCGATCACTGCGATCTACCAGGCACGCTTCATGAAGTACCTGGAAAACCGTGGCTTCATCCCGGCCGGCAAGCAAAAGGTCTGGTGCTTCATCGGTGACGGCGAGTGTGACGAGCCGGAAACCTTAGGCGCCATCTCCCTGGCCGGTCGCGAGAACCTCGACAACCTGATCTTCGTCATCAACTGCAACCTGCAGCGCCTCGACGGCCCGGTTCGCGGCAACGCCAAGATCATCCAGGAACTGGAAGGCGTGTTCCGTGGCGCCGCCTGGAACGTCAACAAGGTCATCTGGGGCCGCATGTGGGACCCACTGTTCGCCCAGGACGAAGACGGCCTCATGCAGCGTCGCATGGACAAAGCCATCGACGGCGAGTACCAGAACTACAAGGCCAAAGACGGCGCCTACGTGCGCAAACACTTCTTCGGCGACGATCCAGAGCTGCTCAAGCGCGTCGAGAACCTGTCCGACGACGAGATCTGGAAACTCAACCGTGGCGGCCACGACCCGTACAAGGTCTACGCAGCGTACCACCAGGCGGTCAACCACAAAGGCCAGCCTACCGTCATCCTCGCCAAGACCATCAAGGGTTATGGCACAGGTGCCGGCGAAGCGAAGAACACTGCGCACAACACCAAGAAAGTCGATATCGAGTCGCTGAAGAAATTCCGCGATCGCTTCGACATTCCGCTGAACGATTCCGAACTCGAAACGCTGCCGTTCTACCGTCCGGCCGAAGACAGCGCGGAAATGAAATACCTGCGCAAGTGCCGCGAGAAGCTGGGCGGTTCCCTGCCTCAGCGCAACCGCGGCAACATCAGCATTCCTACGCCTTCGCTGGACACCCTCAAGTCCGTACTGGATGGCTCGGGCGACCGCGAAATCTCCACCACCATGGCGTTCGGTCGTATCCTCGCCTCGATGGTGAAAGACAAGGAACTGGGCAAGCGTATCGTTCCGATCCTCGCTGACGAAGCCCGTACCTTTGGTATGGAAGGCATGTTCCGCCAGCTGGGTATCTACTCGCCAGTCGGCCAGCTGTACGAGCCAGTCGACCGCGACCAGGTCATGTACTACCGCGAAGAGAAAGACGGCCAGATCCTGCAGGAAGGCCTCAACGAGGCTGGCGCGTTCTCCTCGTTCATCGCGGCAGGTACGGCCTACAGCAACTACAACACCCCGATGCTGCCGGTCTACATCTTCTATTCGATGTTCGGCTTCCAGCGTATCGGCGACCTGGCCTGGGCGGCGGGCGATGCCCAGACCCGCGGCTTCCTGCTGGGCGGCACCTCCGGGCGTACCACGCTCAACGGTGAAGGCCTGCAGCACGAAGACGGCCACAGCCACATCCTGGCCAGCACCATCCCGAACGTGCGCAGCTATGACCCTGCCTATGCCTACGAGCTGGCGGTGATCATGCAGGAAGGCACGCACCGCATGATGACGCTGCAGGAAAACGTCTACTACTACATCACCGTGATGAACGAGAACTACCACCAGCCAGCAATGCCGGCCGGTGTAGAGCAAGGCATCATCAAGGGCATGTACCTGCTTGAGGAAGACAAGCGCGACGCGGCTCATCACGTACAACTGATGGGCTCGGGCACGATCCTCAACGAAGTGCGTGAAGCGGCGAAGATCCTGCGTGAGCAGTTCAACATCGGCGCTGACGTGTGGAGCGTCACCAGCTTCAACGAACTGCGTCGCAACGGTCTGGCCGTTGAGCGTGGCAACCGTCTGAAGCCGGGCCAGAAGCCACAATTGAGCTACGTTGAAGAGTGCCTGGGCGGCCGTAAAGGTCCGGTGATCGCTTCGACCGACTACATGAAACTGTTCGCTGACCAGATCCGTCAGTGGGTTCCTACCAAGGAATACAAGGTCCTGGGCACTGACGGCTATGGCCGTTCGGACAGCCGCAAGAAGCTGCGTCACTTCTTCGAAGTCGACCGTCACTTCGTCGTGCTGGCCGCTCTGGAGGCCTTGGCTGATCGTGGCGATATCGAACCCAAGGTCGTGGCGGAAGCCATCACCAAGTTCGGCATCGATCCTGAGAAGCGCAACCCGCTGGACTGCTGATCGTAGATCGGAAGCGCGCCGGGCGCGTGCGCGAAACAGCCGCCGATGCGGAATTTACTTCGGTAAATGAGCATCCCAGGCTGTTTCGTTGCACCTGTACCGGCGCAATCGAGTGAACAGGTTCTCCTGAGGAGAGACATTGTGAGTGAGTTAATTCGTGTACCCGACATCGGCAGCGGTGACGGTGAAGTCATCGAGCTGTTCGTCAAGGTTGGCGATCGCATCGAAGCCGATCAGAGCCTGCTGACCCTGGAGTCGGACAAGGCGAGCATGGAAATCCCTGCGCCAAAGGCCGGTATCGTCAAAAGCCTGAAAGTAAAGCTGGGCGACCGCCTGAAAGAAGGCGACGAGCTGCTGGAGCTGGAAGTGGAAGGCGAAGCCGCCGCTGCGCCTGCTGCCGAGCCTGCTGCTGCCGCACCTGCGCCCGCGGCTGAAAAACCTGCTGAAGCTGAAGCTCCTGCTCCTGCTCCTGCTCCTGCCGCCGCACCTGCGCCTGCTGCCGAAGCAGCCGTCCAGGACATCCATGTGCCGGACATCGGCTCGTCGGGCAAGGCTCGCATCATCGAGCTGCTGGTCAAAGTGGGCGACAGCATCGAAGCTGATCAATCGCTGATCACCCTGGAATCCGACAAAGCCTCGATGGAGATCCCTTCTCCAGCCGCTGGCGTGGTCGAGAGCATCAGCGTCAAGGTCGAAGACGAAGTCGGCACTGGCGACCTGATCCTGCAACTGAAAGTCGCGGGCGCAGCACCTGCCGCCGCCCCTGCTCAGGCGGCTGCCCCGGCGCCTGCCAAGGCTGAAGCGCCTGCTGCTGCACCGGCCGCCGCGCCTGCACCAAAAGCTGAAGCCGCCCCTGCTCCAGCCGCCGCACCGGCAAAAGCCGGCGCCAAAGTTCATGCAGGCCCGGCTGTTCGTCAGTTGGCTCGCGAGTTCGGCGTCGAGCTGAGCGCGGTGACTGCCACCGGTCCACACGGCCGCGTTCTGAAGGAAGACGTGCAGGCGTACGTCAAATCCATCATGACCCAAGCCAAGGACGCACCGGCTGCTGCTGGCGCAACCGGCGGCGCGGGCATCCCGCCGATTCCGGAAGTCGATTTCAGCCGTTTCGGCGAAATCGAAGAAGTGCCGATGACCCGCCTGATGCAACTGGGCGCGTCCGGCCTGCACCGCAGCTGGCTGAATATCCCGCACGTGACCCAGTTCGACCAGGCCGACATCACCGACCTGGAAGCTTTCCGCATCGCGCAGAAAGCCGTCGCTGAAAAAGCCGGCGTGAAACTGACCGTGCTGCCGCTGCTGCTCAAGTCCATCGCGCACCTGCTCAAGGAACTGCCGGACTTCAACAGCTCGCTGGCGCCAAGCGGCAAAGCGGTCATCCGCAAGAAGTACTTCCACATCGGTTTCGCGGTGGATACGCCGGAAGGCCTGCTGGTCCCTGTGATCAAGAACGTCGACCAGAAGAGCCTGCTGCAACTGGCGGCCGAAGCGGCCGAGCTGGCTGAAAAAGCGCGCTCCAAGAAGCTGTCGGCCAACGACATGCAGGGCGCCTGCTTTACCATCTCCAGCCTGGGTCACATTGGCGGTACCGGCTTTACGCCGATCGTCAACGCGCCGGAAGTCGCAATCCTGGGTGTGTCCAAGGCCACCATGCAACCGGTCTGGGACGGCAAGGCTTTCCAGCCACGCCTGATGCTGCCGCTGTCGCTGTCTTACGATCACCGCGTGATCAACGGCGCTGCAGCTGCTCGCTTCACCAAGCGTCTGGGTGATGTGTTGGCGGATATCCGTACCATTCTGCTGTAAACCGTACGAGGCCCGTTTCTGTGGAGACACGGGCCTTTGCCGTTTTTCGAGCTGCCACGCTCGTACCTCAACCCCGCTGATTGGCGGGGCTTTTTTTTGGGTGATGGTTTTTGGGCTTGGGGTGGCCTCGAGTTCGGGGTGAGGCTGATGGATTCGGCCTAACCGCCGAACTGTTTCGCCTGCGGCGAGTTACTTGAAAAGACACCAAGTAACCAAGTGTCCTGGCTCCTGGTTGGGCTTCGACTTCGTCGAAGTTCCCTCACTCCGGCGATGCTCCGTGGGCCCGCGCTGAACGGACATCCATGTCCTGGCAGCGCTCTCGCGGCATCCATGCCGCTCGACCCACTCCACATCGCCTGCGTTCGGCCTGCACCCAAGTCGCGATTTGCGGTGTCTGGGCTGGCGTGCAAAAAGATCAAAAGCCAAAGCGCGCTCCTTTTGTCGCAGTCCGGCTTGCCGGCGGCAGCGATTTTACGGACGCCACCGCCGGCAAGCCGGGCTGCTAGAAGGGATCGAGTCAAAATTCAAAATATGCGTTCGCTTTTGACCTTGATCTTGATCTTAATCTTCATCTTCATGCGCGATAGCCCAGACGACACAAATCGCGACTTG
>CAURWS010000329.1:0-5227 GCA_963528485.1 uncultured Pseudomonas sp.
GCATCGGCGTCATCACATGGGGTGGCGACGGATAGAGGATGTTGCCCAACGGGCTGCGCACGATCAGGCCGCTGCGGTCCAGCTCTTCGGCGCGCCCGGGACGAACCAGAAACGTCACTTCGCGCCCTGCCTCCAGCAAGCGCCCGCCAAAATACCCGCCTATCGCGCCTGCACCCACGATCAAAATACGCATGTTCTGTCGGTTCCTTGTCGAGTCAGTCAGAGGTGTCCGGACACCCCAGAATAGATGAAGACGTCGACTCTATCCAAAAGCAGGATGATGACCAACATATTGTTTTGCCGGGCCTTGGCGCTCATCCACAAACGCCAGAAAAAAAAATCCCGAACCGCACGAGGCGGCCCGGGACACGAGTCTTGCAAGCAGCGTCAGGATTGCGCGTTGGCCAGCACCGGCCAGATAAATGGCTGGCGTTGTTCTTCGCGGTTGGCGACCAGGCGGCGAGCCGGGCTGACCGGCTGGATGACCGGTTGCTGCAAGCGGGCCAGCACGGAATCGATAACCGCGCCGCTGGCGTCGTGGTGGAATTGCCAGACGCCGTAGATGCGCCCGTCAAATGAAGCTTCGCTGCCCAGCCGCGGGTCGACGCCAAGGCCAGCCCCGAGCCCAAACAGATGCAAGCCGTGAAGGCGCTGACCGTTGCTGTCCAGCGGGCAACCGGAGGTATCGGAATCCACCCCGCCCTTGACCGCCATCAGGCTGATCGGGCCACCGCCGGCATAGGTCAGCGTCGGCAGCAAAGGCTGGTAACCGGTGCACTGTACGACCACCTCGGATTCGGCCAGGGCCCTGCGCGCGCTTTCATACTGACCTTCAGGGCCATTGCGGGTTTGCAGCATCTGCACCCGCACACCGGTTTTGCCAATATGCCCATTGGCCAGGGCCTCACGACCGACGTCCAGGGCGCGATAACGCAAGCCGCCCGAGCGGTTGACCCGGCCAGACACCGGGCACACGTCTTTGACCGGGTCGAAGGCATAACCGGCCTCGGCGGCGGCTTCGGCAGTTTCGTAGAACAGACGGATCGGCGAGCGATGCACCAGCGTCACTTCGTTGAGGCCTGCAAACTCCAGCGCGTCCGCCAGGTTTTCGAGCACCGAGAACGCACTGTGAGACCCGCCCACCACGCTGATCCGGCCCTGGCGGGCCAAGGTCGGGGCAAAGAAGTCACGCAGTTGCACGCCATTCATACGCAACAGCGCGTCCGCGCTCTGCACCTTGGCCGAAGGCGAGACGGCAAGCCCTTGGTCGGCAAGACTGTCCAGCAGGTGCTGAGGGTCCTGACGACCGCCCAGATTAAGCACCACCGCACGGCAACGAATGCGGCGGGTGCGCCCTTCGGACTCGACCCAGACCTGATACTCGTCGTCTTCGTGGACCACCTCGGTGATGGTGGTGCTGGTCCACAGCTTCACGCCGTAATGCTCGACGATGAAGTTGAGCACCAGGGTCGAGGCTTGCGCCAGCAGCTCGGCGACATCCGCCAGCTGCGGGGCGCTCTGTGCCTGACGACGGATGCGCCAGTAGGCCGGAGAGTGTTCCAATGGCTCGAACACATCGCGCAACGCAGGATCGCGCAGGCAATCGAGAAACACATCGCCCACCGAGTTGGCGGTAATTCTGTAATCGCCCAACCGGCCAGTACCGGGGTTAGGGCTTGCATCGACAATGATCAGGCCTTCCCTGGCAAGCTCAGGCATGGCGCCGCTCTTCAACGCATTGAACAGCAACCCCATGCCTGCTGGTCCGGCCCCCCCTACGACGCATCCGCAAACGGTTTCCAGATGATCTCCATGCATAATCGTGACCCCATACTTAGTCGATGCATCGGGCACAGCCCGACATCTTCCTGAACCCTCAATAACAGGCACAACCCACTGCCCGCCCTGACGTGCTTTTTATTTATGTGCAACTTGATACTTACAATGAAAAATCATGAGAGCTGGGACACGGCTACCGCCACAGTTGCAGTAACCACTGTGTAGAAGTGAGCCATCCCGAACGTGTTCCAGTTCACCGTACTCTGGCGAAGCGGGCCGTTGGTCAGCGCGCAATGAACACGCATGCAGATAAGGAATTCGAGGGAGTCATGTAAGGTTCGTACGGCTCGCCCTGGGCGACCGGAGACGCTACCGCCATTTCGCCAAGCGCCCTGGATCAAGACTTTCGGGAAATTTGAGTGCCTCAGCGAACCTGTTACAAACTATTACAAGAGGAAATCTATAGAGTGATAATTTCAAAAAAGGCGGAAAGTGTCAAATTTTCGAGAAAATCCAAAAAAATAGAGATAGCAGAGATAACTCATTGTTTTAATTGATGATTATTTATTGACGTCAATCTTCGTCACGTCACCTCGCGCACCATTCGTTTTTAACATCAAAAAAAGGGTTTTTGACACCTTTAGTAAACTAATAACCAACGCCTTTATCGCCATTAAGACTCAAGAAGATGCCATTTTTCCGTCATCCATTAATGAAGCGTTACTTCCAAGACTGCAATACTGCTGATGTTTTTTCACAGCCGGCCCGGGTCAGCAAAATAATGGCGCCGGAATCCATTCGTTGCCCAGGATAATGAGAATGGTCTCATTTGCCGATGAGCGGCCATGCCTTCGGTAAAAAAACCAGAACTATTTCAAACCTATCTGGCTCCACTCTCTGGCTGTCGTACATTTCTGAATGGACATAGGGGTTGTTGTCATGAACGCGGAGAAGAACACTCGCTCCAGCATTGCTGAAATCGATTATTCCCGGGACACGCTTTTCGGGCCCATCCCGATGCAGGCCACCTGTAGAGTCCGGCTGGCCACTATCGAGCAGGGCGGCCAATCGCTGCGTGAGCTGATCATCATCGGCGACGTGCCGGACTATCTGACCAAGTCTTCCGTAATTCGCGTGGCCATGGAGGGACGAATCGAAGCCGGCCCGATCCGCGAGCACGAAATACTCAATGAAGGAAGCGAAGGGACGTTCAGGTTACTCTTCGAGAATGAGCACCGCCGCCGGATGCACTGACGGCGCAGGCGACCGAGGCGAAGCCAGGTAGCGAAGAGACGTTACTGAGTCTGACGAGCGGGATGCAGATTCGAGTGAGTATCGGCGTGCAGTTCCTGAGCTTGCAGCATCATTGCATGGCTGAGGGGAGAACGTTCACCGTGGGCCTGATCCTCGACCGGAGAAAACTCGGCGGCCTTGATCTCGCCCTGATCACCATAGCGTAACCCGTCGAGCCTTGGCGCAGCATCGAGCACCGGATCCTGAGGCAAAAGACGCTGACGCTCGAGCGCCGTCATCGGCGGCTGGAACGTCGCGTTGCGCGTTTCCAGGCGTTGCAGCATCGTCACGATGGCGGCGACGCAGGCCACCACCAGACACAGCAACAGACCGATGCCCAGCATGACCTTGCGTCGACGCATCGATTGTCTGAGATCAATCCCCTGAGGCAGCGTCTGGGCGTCCTGGGGCCGGTGATCAACCATGCATTTCCCTCGAATTGAGATCGGCGTCAGCCGCCGGTGGCGGGCTAAAGATAAAAGGTAATGGCGGCCTTTGCCAGAGGCACGTGAGATGCCACAGAGGCAAATGCCGGGTGATATATCGGATGCACGATAGGAATACGGTCCACAATTAAATATCTTGTTACTTATTCGACAGATTAAAGCACCCCCGCCCCTTCATTTGCAGACCTGTGCAAAACCTTGCCCCTTCAACAGGATAGGTATTTATTTAATCAGTCTTTTACAGAGCCGAAACATATAGAAAGTATTAACACCTTCCTTAACCCCTATTCGGCATTGCCTCACATCAGAAAAACAAAAACGCCCATGGCGCGAGTTGCATCACGGGCGTTCATTCGATAAACGACAGCACTATCAATCAGCTGGCCAGCGCTTGCCGGTGCGGATGTGGCACGTTGAGCAGGTCGTTACGCAGCTCGGAAATCAGTTCACAAATCGCGCGGCTGGTGTCCAGCCGATCCAGCTTGATGCCCCTGACCAGCAGCTCTACGCGCTCAGTGACAGGGTCGATAACCTCTACGGTCATGGTGTCGGCGATGATGGTGCAATTGCAGCGCCGGGGCAGAAATCCACTTTCAATAATGCTGCGTAACTCAAGGTTCGAGAGGTTGCATGCGATCATTAGCGATATCCTCCTTAGGCGCCTTGCGTCATCAAAAAGACAGCAACCGCCTGTACTTTATTAGGAACTTCCCTGGATAAATACGGTTTATCCCGATTCGTCACATGAACCTTCAGGGTTATTGGCGAATAACCAAGTTATACGCCTGGCCCTTTATTGAAGCAATGCGTCAGCCCGCCGCGCCCTGAATAAGGGAATGACAAATGACTCGCGCTGATAAAACGTTTCATCACTGATATTCCACAAAAAAAACGGTGCATTTTTTATCAAGGGCGCGGGAAAAGACAGTGAAAGCGAGAGTAATCAGCCTCAACACGGAGCAGCCATTCGTCGGCGACTGTAACGCCAGCCGACGAATGACGCGACTCAACTCAGGCGTGAGGTAGACGCAGATGGATGAGCGCCACCCGATTGCCGCGCTTGTCGAGCCGCTCTTCGATGGCGAAGGGTTTGAAACCCAGCTTGGGGTAAAACAACAAGCCAGGTACGTTGTGGTTGAAGCAGGACGCCGTCAGCTCCTTAGCCTCATGCTTGCCAAAAGCCAGTTCCATCATGCAACCGAGCATGTAGCGGCCCACCCCTTTCGAACGAGCGTGAGGCGCGATGATGACGTTGCCCATGGAGCAACGGCCACGAAAGTCATAACGGGAAAAGTTGGCGAAGCCGACGATCTCGCCGTCGAGTTCGATCACCGTATTGTCGGAGCGTTGGTCAATGGCATCCATGAGCTGAGCGGGCGTTAGCGGGAACTCAGCCCTTGGGAACATGTAGAACAGCTCGTCGACACTCTGGGGCATGTCGCAAATGGCCGGGATGTCTTTTTCTTCCAGGGGGCGATGCAAGAACATGGAACGATACCTCTCGAAGAGACAGGAGCCTGAGGAGTGACTATAGGCTAATGGCTGGCACCAGGACATTACCCTGTCGGTTCTGGAGCCTAATAGGCGTCAGTGCTGCGATCAAAGCGCGTGCAGCGCTGGCCATATCAGACCGTTTCTTTGCTCTTTTGTGCCCGTATGTGTCAAAGCCTTGCGCTGCCACACTAAAAAAGCCGTGCAAGCCTATGAAC
>CAURWS010000330.1:0-5226 GCA_963528485.1 uncultured Pseudomonas sp.
CACGCCTAAAGAATGGCTCGAGCATCCCCATGGCGCCTATCTCGCCAGCCGTCCGGTGGTGGAAATCACCCGGATCAACGACACAGCCCCAGAGCCGATGCCACCAGCCGCAAAACCGCTGTCAGGCGTTCGCGTGCTGGACCTGACACGCATCCTCGCCGGCCCCACCGCCGGGCTGGGCATGGCCGAGCACGGGGCTGACGTGTTGATGGTCACCGCGCCACACCTGCCACAGGTGCCCTCCTTCGTGCGCGACACCAGCCACGGAAAACGCAGCTGCTACCTGGACATCGGCAAGGCCGACGAGGCTGAGCGGCTGTACGAACTGGTCAAGGACAGCGATGTGTTTATCGACGGCTACAGGCCCAACCGGCTGGCCGCCGCAGGCTTTGGCGCCAACGAGCTGATTGCCCTCAGGCCTGGGCTGGTACATGTCACGGTCAATTGTTTCGGCTCGGGCGGGCCTTTCGCCTCCCGCGCGGGTTGGGATCAAGTAGCTCAGGCAGTAACCGGCATCTGCCACACCCAGGGCGAGGCGCTGAGCGCCGCTGAACCGAAACTCACGCCGGTGTTCATGTGCGACTTTCTCACCGGGTTTCTCGCCGCCTTCGGCGCGATGGTGGCTTTGGCGAGGCGCGCGCGTGAAGGCGGCAGTTATCGCGTACAGGTCTCGTTGTGTCAGTCGGCGATGTTTCTGCAGCGTCAGGGGTTGATCGACAACTTCCAGGGCGCGCCCAACCGGCTCAGCCCGGAGGAATTCGAACCGTTGGCCGTGCTGGATAACGGCACCGCGTATGGCGATCTGAAGACGCTGGGCCCTGTGCTCAAGATGTCCGAGACGCCGTGCGTCTGGTCAGGCACGACGCCTGCACTGGGCAGCAGCGAGGCTGTGTGGCTGACCAGAGGATAGGGGCAGATTGCCCCCTTGCCCCATTGGCGTTGTGCACCTAAGCTCAGCCCTGTCCGTCGACCGCCCTTTGCGGTCGACGCTGTTCCCGCTGTCGATTGTGCACCCGTGAATCGGCGTCAAAAAGCAGTGCGCCCCTGACCTCCCTTTGCTGTTTCCTGCCTCGTTTCAACGCAATCCCCACGACCGTTCTGCGGCCGTATGCCTGTGCCCTTTTTGCCCCTGACCGGCAGCGGATGCAGCAGAGGATTGCGTTGACCCCACGTCACGTCGGGCACCAGCCTGCATCGGCCTGGTCATGGGGTTCGTTCATCAGATCATAGCCGTGCAAGCCGGGGCTGACGTGCCAGCGCGCGGCGATTCTGGCCATCAGGTCGCGATAGGCGCTGAGCGGCACCTGGGGCGAACCCAGCACCTGGCCGCGAAAACGGCCGTAATTGTGCACATCGAGAATCAGCGCCAGGCCCTTGTCCGCCGCCTGCTTGAGCAGGGTGTCGATAAACCCTGCGTAGGTCGGGTCAAAGCGGCCGTTCAAGGTGGGCTGCAGGCGCTCCCATACCAGCGGAAAGCGGATCACCTTGATCCCGCGCAGCCGCCACTGCTCAAGACTTTCAGGGCCTGGAAAGAAGAAGTTGAAGTTGAGTTTTCCCGGTATCACCTCAGCGTTGAAGGCCGCGCCCGAGAGGTTCATCTGCACCAGCGGCAAGCCTTTGCTCTCAGCGCCGAAGACGTGCGTTTGCAGTCCACATCCCATCCCCAGCATCAACACCCACGCACTCATCGGTCTGTTCATCGTAATTGCCTCATGCGCTCCACGCGCCCTGCAATGGGAGAAAGACCATGACTGCGGAAATGACCGGCGACGCCGTGATCAATCGCCTGACACTTCTCGATCCAGAGGGATATGAACACATGTTGGAGGCGTTGAGTCAGACCGCCGACGGAGTGATCATCGGCTTCCTCAACCAGCACGGTTACAACCTGATCATCGAGCAACCGCACCTTCAGCGGCGCTTTCTGGAGGTCGATTACCTGCTGCGCGACGGCATCGGCATGAAGCTGGCGTGCAAGCTCAACGGCATCGATCCGAGCCTGAACCTCAACGGCACCGACTTCATTCCGGCGCTGCTGGAAAACATCCGCGCCAATGCCTCGCAGCCTCTGGACTACTACGCCATGGGCACCCGCGAACCCTGGCTGACCCGGGGCGCGGCCAACCTGTTTGGCTCAAGACGGGTGCGCACCCTGGACGGCTTTCAGAAGGAACAGGACTACGTCGATTTCTTTCGCGACTACTCAACGCCCGGGCGCCTGGCCGTCGTGGTGCTGGCCATGGGCATGCCCAAACAGGAGCGCATCGCGCAGCTGCTCAAGCACCGCAGCGACTGTGCCTGCCTGATCATCTGCGGAAGTGCGATCCTCGATTTCGCCGCCCACCGCGTTGACCGCGCCCCGCATTGGATGCGCGTTTCGGGGCTTGAATGGCTGTTCCGGTTGTTCCGCGAGCCACGCCGGCTGTTCAGGCGTTACGTGATCGGCATACCGAGGTTCTTGCTGTATGTGCTGCGCAATCGGGCGCCGGCCAAGGGTGAATGAGCAAAGGTGCGGATCATTGGCCGACCAGGGTCTTTTGCACCAGTGCCAGCGCGGGGAGGATGTCCTCGGCAATCTGCATCGCCCTGGGCGTCGGGCGCATGGTGCGGTAGCCGCGGATGAACAGCGGATCGTTGAAATGCCGCCGCAGCCTGGCCAGTGCGCCGCTCACCGCAGGCTGACCCACCGACAGGCAGCGGGCGGCGCGACTGACGTTGCACTCGCGCAGCAGCACGGCAAAGGTCAGCAGCAGGTTCAGATCGAGCTCGCACAGCAACCCTTCTCTCAACCTGACCGCAGGCGCAGTCATCAGAGCGCGGCCTTGGCCACGACGGCCTGCGGTGCGTTCCAGCCGCCGCCCAGGGACTTGAAGCACTCCACCGCCGCCACTGACGCCGCAGACTGCGCCAGGAGTTTTTGCTCTTGGGCCTGCTGCAAACGGTCATCGGCATCGAGCACTTCGATGAAGCTCACGCTGCCCTGCTGAAAAGCGGCGAACGCGGCTTGCCGGGCTTCAGTGAGTGAACGCACGCCGTCTTCCAGAACAGCGTTCTGTTGCTCGCTTTGCACCAGTTGGGTCACGGCGTTCTCGACATCGGCGGTGGCCTGCAACAGCGCCTGTTGGTAGGCGGCCAGGGCTTGGGCGTCACGGCCCTTGGCGAATTCGACCTCAGCCTTGACCCGGCCGAAATCGAACAGGCGCCAACGCAGGCCGAGCACACCCTGCGCCAGATTCGAATCGCCAGTCAGCAAGTTGCCGCTGACGTTGGTGGCCGAACCCAGCAAGGCGCCGAGTGAGAATTTGGGGTAGTACTCGGAAATCGCTTCGCCAATACGCGCGTTGGATGCCGCCAGCGTGCGCTCGGCGGCGATCACGTCCGGGCGACGGCGGAGCATGTCGGTGCGCCCGCCGGCCGTGTCGATCCCCGGTGCCGAAGGGATGGGCGCGCGCGTGGCCAGTTCTTCGTGCAGGGTGCCGGGCATCACCCCGTTCAGCACTTCCAAAGAATTCATCGTGCTTTCAATCGCGCTGCGCAGGGGCGGCAATTGCGCCGAGACCGTCGACAGCACCCCTTCCGCCTGCTTCAACTGCAAGCGGGCGACCACGCCGTTGGCGTATTGCAACTGCAGCAGCTTGACCAGATCAGCCTGGGTTTTCTCACGGTTTTGCACCACGTCCAGTCGAGCCTGCAGGGCACGCAACTGGATGTAGCCGCTGGCCGTGGATGAGGTGACGATCAAGCGCACCGCCGCCTGTTGCGCGACGGCAGCCTGTTGACTGGCATCGGCGGCTTCCAGCCCACGGCGCAAACCGCCAAAGATATCGGCCTCCCAACTCACGCCCGCACCGACCTGATAAAGACTGCTGGTGCGATCAAAGCCCGGCGATGCGCTGGCCAGACGTCCAGTCGGGTCCTGCAGGGACTGGCGGGTACGCGAAGCCTGAGCGTTCAGCTCACCCGATGGCAGCAAAGCGGAACGCGCGCCCAGCGTCAGGGCACTGGCCTGATCGACGCGGGCCACCGCCTGTTTGAGGTCAAGGTTCTGCGCCAACGCGCGATTGACCAGGGTTTCGAGCTCCCGGTCACCAAACCCGGCCCACCATGCGCTCATGTCGGCAACGGGCAATGTCGTGGTGCGCTGCGCAAGTGCCGGCTGGTTATGAAAAGAAGCTGGCGCAGGCAGCTGCGGGGCCTGGTAATCGGGGCCCACGGCGCATCCGGCCAGGAACAGGGCCGGGAGCAGGCGCGCATACCAGTGAATCGGGTGGGCAGAAGGTGTCATGGAAAAGTCCTGTGATCGCATGGGGCAATTATTTCCACGGGCAGGATTATGTCAACACATTCCTAATACCGTCACATCTCACTTTCAGACGTCACACGCCTGAAAGCCTCGTTAAACCTGATATATAGACATTAACTATGAAGTCACCGGGAAATATTATCGAGTGACGTATTTACAATACCGTAAACATATAAAAATAATGCGCGCCTGAAATTCTCGGAGCTCGTCATGTCTCTTCGCCCTGCTGCACTCATTCCTCTTACGGTCGGCGCGTTGTTACTCGCAGGCTGTGGCCACCCGCCGGACGCCGACCCCAGGCTGGTCGATCCGGTGGTGGACATCGCCACCGTGCGCCCTGACCTCTCCACTACCCAGACCTTCAGCGGCGTAGTGGCCGCGCGGGTGCAGAGCGATTTGGGCTTTCGGGTTTCCGGCAAGGTCATTCAGCGCCTGGTGGACGTCGGCCAGCGAGTGCACAAGGGTCAGCCGCTGATGCGGATCGACCCAATCGACCTGAACCTGGCAATCACCAACCAGAAAGGCGCCGTGGCCTCTGCCAAAGCCAAGTGGGTTCAGGCCCAGGCCGACGAAGCGCGGCTGCGCAACCTGGTGGCCGCCGGGGCGATCTCGGCGATGGCTTACGATCAGGCGGTGTCCGCCCTCAACAGCGCCAAGGCTCAGATGGATGCAGCACAGGCTCAGGCGGATGTCGCCAGCAATGCCAGCCAGTACGCCGAGCTCAAGGCAGACGTGGACGGGCTGGTGGTCAATACCGATGCCGAACCGGGTCAGGTCGTGACGGCCGGGCAAACCGTGGTGCAACTGGCCAAGGATGGTGCACGGGAAGCTGCCGTGGAGCTGCCGGAAACCCTGCGCCCTGCCCTAGATTCCGTCGCCCAGGCCAGCCTCTACGGGCGAGACGGCAAGACTGCTCCAGCGCA
>CAURWS010000331.1:0-5219 GCA_963528485.1 uncultured Pseudomonas sp.
GTTACATACACTTGCCTCAACCCCCTAACAATAAAGGGCGAAACAGAAACTGCCATCATAGTGCAACCACTGCCGACATCGGAAAGGTTTCAAAAAATCTCAAAAAGAGGACGGGCGGCCAGGAACTTCTGGGGAAACCTCATGCTCCTACATCCCGTAACAATTCTCGTCCACCTTGTGAGACATCTCTTACAGGGAATAACGATAGAGCCAAAAGTTACGCTTCAACCTAGTTAGACCCTCCGGTCTATGTGGTACGTACAAGGAGAGAACGCACCAAACTAGTTGAGTTAAATGAGCAAGCACCAAACGGGTGCCTGCAGCCACTGACGAGCAAGACAATACTGAATCATGGCCAAAGGCCTTGAGCCAGAGGCGCGGCAGCGACTCGCAACCATCCGCTGGAGTGTTATGCCATATCCCAGATCGGGAACACGTATATATACATACGCGCTACCCGACGCATGTAACCGTACAGTTAGAGCCTGCCTGCTACACCAGGGCGCTCACACTTAAATTCTGCCTGTGCTTGTGTCACGACATTAACTTGCCGTGCGGACGAGTGCGCGAAACTTGTAAGACAGTTCCTGAATACAGGTTCTATTCCAGCCAACTAATGGCATTAAAATCGAGGAGATTACGATGCATATCAGCATCTTTGGTTTGGGCTATGTCGGTGCAGTATGTGCTGGTTGCCTCTCGGCGCGCGGTCATGATGTGGTCGGTGTGGATATTTCCAGCGCCAAGATCGATCTGATCAACCAGGGCAAGTCTCCAATCGTGGAACCGGGTCTGGGCGAGCTTCTGGAAAACGGGATCAAGAACGGTAAATTGCGTGGCACTACCGATTTTTCCGAAGCGATTCGCGCAACCGACCTGTCGATGATCTGCGTCGGCACGCCCAGCAAGAAAAACGGCGACCTGGAACTGGACTTCATCGAATCCGTCTGCCGTGAAATCGGTTTCGTGCTGCGCGAAAAGACTTCGCGCCATACCATCGTCGTGCGCAGCACCGTTCTGCCGGGCACGGTCGCAAACGTTGTCATCCCGATTCTGGAAGACTGCTCGGGCAAGAAAGCCGGTGTTGACTTCGGCGTTGCCGTCAACCCTGAGTTCCTGCGCGAAAGCACCGCGATCGCCGACTACGATCACCCTCCGATGACCGTCATCGGGGAATTCGACAAAGCCTCAGGTGACGTTCTGCAATCGCTGTACGAAGAACTCGACGCGCCGATCATCCGCAAGGACATCGCCGTTGCCGAGATGATCAAGTACACCTGCAACGTCTGGCACGCGACCAAGGTCACCTTCGCCAACGAAATCGGCAACATCGCCAAGGCGGTCGGCGTCGACGGTCGCGAAGTGATGGACGTGGTCTGCCAGGACAAGGCCCTGAACCTGTCGCAGTACTACATGCGCCCAGGCTTCGCCTTCGGCGGTTCGTGCCTGCCAAAAGACGTTCGCGCCCTGACCTACCGCGCCAGCTCCCTGGACGTCGAAGCGCCGCTGCTCAACTCGCTGATGCGCAGCAACGTGTCCCAAGTGCAGAACGCATTCGACATCGTCGCCGCCGCTGACACCCGCAAGGTTGCCCTGCTGGGTCTGAGCTTCAAGGCCGGCACCGACGATCTGCGCGAAAGCCCGCTGGTGGAACTGGCCGAGATGCTGATCGGCAAAGGCTTTGACCTGAGCATCTACGACGCCAACGTCGAGTACGCCCGTGTTCACGGCGCGAACAAAGACTACATCGAGTCGAAAATCCCTCACGTTTCCTCCCTGCTCAACTCGGACTTCGACGCGGTTGTCGACGGCTCCGACGTGATCATCCTGGGCAACCGTGACGAGCGTTTCCGCACCTTGGCGAACAACGCTCCGGCCGGCAAAAAGGTCATCGACCTGGTGGGCTTCATGAAAGGCACCACCTCTGACGACGGTCAGACCGAAGGCATCTGCTGGTAAAGCAGCGGCAAGCTGCAAGCTTCAAGCGACAAGTTCAAAGCCAGCTCCAGGCCTCAGGTCCAACGCGTTCTCGCTCGGGCTTGTGGCTTGAAGCTCGCGGCTTGCAACTGATTTTTAGGGACTTCGATTATGCACAGGCTAAAACAAGGCTTTCTTCAAGCCGCTGGTTGGCTGTTTTATTTAAGTTTGCTGGCTGCCATTGCCATGGCACTGCCCGCATCGCTGTTTGACTCGCAGTCCAAAGACTTTATTTTCCTGGTCGGTATCGTCGGTATCTGGCGTTACTCGATGGGCGCAACGCACTTTGTGCGCGGCATGATTTTTCTCTACATCGTCTACCCGCACCTGCGCCGCAAAGTGCGCAAGCTGGGCACGGCGGCTGATCCATCCCATGTGTTCCTGATGGTCACCAGCTTTCGCATCGACGCGCTGACCACCGCTCAGGTGTACAGCTCGGTGATCGAAGAGGCCATCGCCTGCGGCTACCCGACCACGGTCGTGTGCTCGCTGGTGGAGATGTCCGATGAGCTGCTGGTCAAGGCGCTGTGGGCCAAGTACAACCCGCCCGAGCACGTGAAGCTGGACTTCGTGCGTATCGCCGGTACCGGCAAGCGTGACGGCCTGGCCTTTGGTTTCCGCGCCATCTCGCGACACATGCCGGACGACCGCGCAGTGGTTGCCGTGATCGATGGCGACACCGTGCTGGCTGAAGGCGTGGTCAAGAAAACCGTGCCTTGGTTCCAGCTGTTCGGCAACGTTGGCGGCCTGACCACCAACGAATTTTGCGAAGTGCGCGGCGGTTACATCATGAGCGAGTGGCACAAGCTGCGCTTCGCTCAGCGCCACATCAACATGTGCTCGATGGCCCTGTCCAAGCGCGTGCTGACCATGACCGGTCGTATGTCGGTGTTCCGCGCCACGGTGGTGACCGACCCGGACTTCATCGCTGACGTGGAAAGCGACTCGCTGCAGCACTGGCGTCTGGGCCGCTTCAAGTTTTTGACCGGCGACGACAAGTCCAGCTGGTTCAGCCTGATGCGCCTGGGTTACGACACGTTCTACGTGCCGGATGCGGCGATCAACACGGTCGAGCACCCGCCAGAGAAGAGCTTCCTCAAGGCCAGCCGCAAGCTGATGTACCGCTGGTACGGCAACAACCTGCGTCAGAACTCCCGCGCGCTGGGTCTGGGCGTTCGCCGCCTGGGCGTGTTCACCAGCATCGTGCTGTTCGACCAGCGCGTGTCGATGTGGACTTCGATCCTGGGCCTGACCGTCGCCCTGCTCGCGGCCTTCAAATACGGCATCGCGTTCCTGCTGGCCTACCTGCTGTGGATCGGCATCACCCGCCTGATCCTGACGCTGCTGCTGTCGTGCTCCGGGCACGCCATCGGCCCCGCCTACCCCGTGATTCTTTATTACAACCAGATCGTCGGCGCGCTGATGAAGATCTACGTCTTCTTCCGCCTCGACCGTCAGTCCTGGACCCGCCAGGACACCAAACTGAGCCGTGACATGGCCAGCTTCCAGGGTTGGTTCAACACCTGGTCGTCTCGAACCATGACTTTCTCGGCGGGCAGCATCTTCGTTGCCGTGCTGCTGACAATGGTCTGACCGGGTCTGAAGACCGCACTAATGGATCAACTCGATTAATCAGGAATTACCGACATGAACACAGCCGTGAATGCAAACGTCGTCCATGAATCCGAAGCTCAGCGCCAGCACGCCCGGATCAAGATCCCAGCCAAGCTGCGCCTGCTCAATGGCCAGCCGAATGCCCCGCTGGTGCGCATCGAAGACCTGTCGGCCGGCGGTCTGAGCTACATCGCTCCCGCCAACCTGAAGCCTACCGTGGGCGAAGTCATCAAGGGTCGACTGCAGTTCCTGATCGACAACCTGGGCCTGGCCATGGACGTCGAATTGCAGGTCCGCGCCTATGACCCGGCAAGCGGCCGCGTCGGCTGCCAGTTCCAGCATCTGGAAGCGCAAGACATCGCAACCCTGCGCCACCTGATCACCTCGCACCTGTCTGGCGAGATCGTCAGCATGGGTGAAGTGCTGGCCACCCTGCAGCGCGACAACTTCACCAAAGCGCGCAAGGTCAAGGACAGCGGCAGCGGCCTCAGCGCCTTTGGTCGCCTGCGTGCCGTGACCTTCAGCGCCGGTATCTTCGTGGTGGGCCTGGTTGCGTTCGGCTTCGTGGCCAAGTCGGTCTACGGCATGTACTTCGTCAGCCACTCCACATCGGGCCTGGTGAGCGTGCCGAGCATGGACGTGACCATGCCGCGCGACGGCACCGTGACCAGCCTGGTCGCGCCCAACGGCGACGTTGCCAAAGGCGCGCCGCTGGCATCGTTCAACACCAGCATGCTGGACGTGCTCAAGGGCAACCTGGACCCGGATGAAATGCAGCCGGCGAAGATCGAAGAACTGTTCGGTCGCCAACTGGCCGGCACCCTCACCAGCCCTTGCGACTGCGTGATCAGCAAGCAGCTGGTTGCCAACGGTCAGTACGCCGCCAAGGGTGACGTGATCTTCCAGATGGTGCCGCGCAACGTGCCGGCCAGCATTGATGCCCGCTTCACCTACCGCCAGTTCGCCGACGTGCAGCCAGGCGCGCGCGTCAACTTCCAGGTCGCAGGCCAGGAAGGCACGCACAGCGGCAAGATCGTCAGCTCCACGGCCCTGAGCCCGGCTGACCTGTCGTCGGACATTCGTGTGCAGATCCAGCCTGACGAATCCCTGAGCAGCAGCCTGGCGGGCCTGCCGGTGGAAGTGGTCAGTGATCGCGGTCCTTCGCTGAACTGGCTGATCGACAAAGCCACTGCTGCAGGTCTCTGATCATGACCGGCCCTCTACGAAGCGTGTCCGCCCCGGCGGTATTGAGCCTGGCCATCGCCCTCACTCTGGGCGGTTGCGGCCTCAATCTGCCTGACCAGCGTCTGGCCAATGAGGCCCTGCAACGCGGCGACACCAACCTCGCCGAGCAGAACTATCGCCAGTTGGCCGACATGGGTTACGCCGAAGCGCAGGTGGGTCTTGCAGATATTCAGGTCGGCACCCGCGACCCCGAGCAGATCAAACAGGCCGAGGCGACCTATCGCGCGGCAGCCGACACCTCGCCACGGGCGCAATCGCGCCTGGGCAAGCTGCTGGCGGTCAAGCCCAACTCCACCGAGGCCGAGCAGCGCGAAGCCGAGGGTCTGTTGAAGAAAGCCTTCGCCAATGGTGAATCCGGCACGCTGATCCCGCTGGCCATGCTC
>CAURWS010000332.1:0-5217 GCA_963528485.1 uncultured Pseudomonas sp.
ACCATGAACAGCGCGTTGAGGATGTTGTTCGAGGCGATCACCCGCGAGCGCTCTTTTTCGGAGGTGCGCGACTGGATCAGCGCGTACAGCGGCACGATGTAGAAGCCGCCGAATACGCCGATGCCGAGGATGTCCAGCAGCACCCACCACGCCTGGCCATAACCCAGCACCGCCAGCCAGTTATTGGCCTGTACGTTCTGCGGGAAGCCGCCGGAATGCCACCACAGCAACAGGCCGAACACGGTCAGGCCGGCCGAGCCAAAGGGCACCAGGCCGATTTCGACTTTGCGCCCCGACAGCCGCTCGCAAAGCATGGAACCTGCGGCAATGCCGATAGAGAAAACGGTCAGGATCAGGGTAACAACGGTTTCATCGCCGTAGAGAAACTCCTTGGCGTACGCAGGAATTTGCGTCAGGTAGATCGCGCCAACGAACCAGAACCACGAGTTGCCGACGATGGAGCGCGACACCGCCTTGGTCTGGTTCAGGCCGAGCTTCAGGGTGGCCCAGGATTCGCTGAAGATGTTCCAGTTCAGGCGCAACCCCGGGCTGGCGGCAGCAGCGGGAGGAATGCCGCGACTGGCCAGATACCCCAGGCACGCCACCAGTACCATCGCCGTGGAGACGATAGGCGCGTAGTGAGTGGCGGACATCATGATCCCGGCGCCGATGGTCCCGGCCAGAATCGCCAGAAAGGTGCCCATTTCCACCAGACCATTACCGCCCACCAATTCATTTTCATGCAGATGTTGCGGCAGGATTGAGTACTTCACCGGCCCGAACAGCGCCGAGTGAGTGCCCATGGCGAACAGCGCTGCGAGCATCAAAGACAAATGATCGAAGAGGAACCCAACCGCGCCGACCACCATGATGCCGATCTCCAGCACCTTGATCATGCGGATCAGCTTGTCTTTGGGGTACTTCTCGCCGAACTGCCCGGCCAGCGCCGAGAACAGGAAAAACGGAAGAATGAACAGCAACGCGCAGAGGTTGACGTAGATCGAGCGGTCGCCGTCGATGGTCAGCTTGTAGAGGATGGCGAGGATCAGCGACTGCTTGAAAATGTTGTCGTTGAACGCCCCGAGGGACTGGGTCACGAAGAACGGCAGAAAGCGCCGTTTGCCCAACAAACTGAACTGCGTCTGACTCATCAAACAGATCTCTGAGTGGCGCCGCTGACCGGCTTTTGGATTGGAACGCCCAAGCGTCGATCCGAGCCACATTGAAGACGTTGCCAGAGGTGATGTCGACTATTTCGTGGTGAACATGCTGGCTGCAGGGCATAGGCCGGCGGCCGGAATCAACGGTGCAGCCCGGCAATACACGGCGACACGAACAACTCTCCTTTATAAGCCCCCACCACCGTGCGCTTCATGATCATCAGCCACAGCGCGGCAAGGCCGGCGACCAACAGGCTGCCCAGCCCAGCGAAGAAACCCAGCTGCAGCACCGCTCCAAGCTTGAGCGTGGTCAGGGCAAACACGCCCAACGGGAAGGTAAAGCCCCACCAGCCCAGGTTGAACGGAATGCCGTGGCGCAAATAACGCGCCGTGATCAGCACCGCCAGCAGCAGCCACCACACGCCCACGCCCCATAGAATGATGCCCGCAATCAGGCCCAGCCCCGAAGCGATGTCACCCACACCCGGCAAGCCGTTGGCGGCGAAGATCGCCGGTGAGTCGGCGCCCAGCACCATCAAACCAAAGGCGCCGGTGCTGATTGGGCCCAGCGCCAGCCAGCTCGATGCGGCCATGCTTTCGTGGGGCAGTTTGTGCAAGGCCATGCGCAGCAGCAGGATGGTCAGGATGCTGAACGCCACCGGCACCGACAGCGCCCACAGCACGTAACTGGCGATGAGCACGCTGAACTGGCTGTGAGTGTCAGTCAGATGCGGCGCCAGCAATCCCCCGCTGGCGGCGGCCACTTCTGCGGCCACCACTGGCAGCAACCACACCGCAGTCATCTGATCGATGCTGTGCTGCTGGCGGGTGAACATCATGAACGGAATCAACACGCCGCAGGCCAGGGACATCGCCACGTCGAGCCACCAGAGCATTTCAGCCAGAGGTAAAACCGCGTCGCCCCAGCGCGGCAGGCCAAAGGTCAGCAGGCCGTTGATGATCGTGGCCATGCCCATGGGGATCGTGCCGAAGAACATCGAGACCGTCGAATGCCCGAAAATGCGCCGCGCCTCGTCGAAGAACATCACCCAGCGCGCGGCATAGAGAAAACTGAAGGTCAGGAACAGCACGATGTTCAGCATCCACAGCGCTTCGGCCAGCTGGAACAGGCCAGGGATGCGGGCTGGCAGCTGCGTGAGCACGGCCGAGAGAATCCCGGTGCCCATGGTGGCGGCGAACCAGTTGGGGGTGAACTGGCGAATGACTTCCCGTGGATGGGTCAGTTGGCTGAAGGGTTTGCGGGGGATGAAAATGGCGTGGCTCATGGGTGGCTCCTGGCCTCTGGTGAGGTGATCTCCATGTTATGCCGCCGACTGATATCTATTAAGCGGGTAGTTTCTCTATAGGTCATAGATTTTCCAGATATACGAGAACCCTTTTAGTCACTGCGCTCCTAGAGGTCCTCAGAGTGTCCGCAACCAGCGGCAGCCTCAGATAATCTCGCACCCGCTCCTACCTTGGTCGAAACAGACGAACGTCATCCGGCGTGCGAGACTGTCTGGCCGGTGAGGGATCGCCGCGCAACTGTTCTTTGCCTGTGGAGTTGTCATGTCACTGTCCAGCGGATTGATCGCTGCTGTCGCCCTGGCCTATATGGCCATCATGTTCGCCATCGCCTTTTACGGCGATCGTCGCAGCGGCGCCTTGCCGCCACGGTTGCGTGCCTGGGTGTACAGCCTGTCGCTGGCGGTGTATTGCACCAGCTGGACGTTTTTCGGCGCCGTCGGCCAGGCCGCCGAGCAGCTGTGGTCGTTCCTGCCGATCTACCTGGGGCCCATCGTGATGATGGTGCTGGCGCCCTGGGTGCTGCAGAAAATGGTGCTGATCAGCAAGCAGGAAAACATCACCTCCATCGCCGACTTCATCGCCGCACGCTACGGCAAATCCCAGACGCTGGCCGTGGTTGTCGCGCTGATCTGCCTGATCGGCGTGCTGCCCTACATCGCCCTTCAACTCAAAGGCATCGTGCTGGGCGTGAACATCCTCATTGGCGCCGGTGCCGACGCCACGGGCACGCGGGCCCAGGACACCGCGCTGATCGTGTCGCTGGTGCTGGCGCTGTTCACCATCGTCTTCGGCACGCGCAACCTGGACGCCACCGAGCACCACCGCGGCATGGTGCTGGCCATCGCGTTTGAAGCACTGGTCAAGCTGTTCGCCTTCATGGCGGTTGGCGTGTTCGTCACGTTTGGTCTGTATGACGGCGTCGACGATCTGTTCAATCAGGCGATGCTCGCGCCGCGTCTGGAGCAGTACTGGAAGGAGACCATCAACTGGCCGTCGATGGTGGTGCAGACCGGCGTAGCGATGATGGCCATCGTCTGCCTGCCCCGGCAGTTTCACGTGACGGTGGTGGAGAACATCGAGCCTCAGGACCTGCGCCTGGCCAAGTGGGTGTTTCCGATGTACCTGCTGCTGGCCGGGCTGTTTGTAGTGCCGATTGCGCTGGCCGGGCAAATGCTGCTGCCGGGCTCGGTGTTGCCGGACTCCTTCGTCATCAGCGTGCCCCTGGCCCATGCACACCCGGCGTTGGCGATGCTCGCCTTTATTGGCGGCGCCTCGGCGGCGACCGGCATGGTGATCGTGGCCAGCGTTGCGCTGTCGACCATGGTGTCCAACGACATGCTGCTGCCGTGGCTGCTGCGCCGCAAAACCGCCGAGCGCCCGTTCGAGGTGTTCCGCTACTGGATGCTCTCGGTGCGCCGGGTCAGCATCGTCGCGATTTTGCTGCTGGCTTACGTGAGCTATCGCCTGCTCGGTTCGACCGCAAGCCTGGCCACCATTGGCCAGATCGCCTTCGCTGCCATCACTCAACTGGCGCCTGCGATGATCGGCGCGCTGTACTGGAAACCGGCCAACCGCCGAGGCGTGTTCGCGGGACTGGCAGCAGGGGTGTTCATCTGGTTCTACACCCTGGTGCTGCCGCTGACCGCCCACAGCATGGGCTGGTCGCTCGACAGTTTTCCGCTGCTGGCGTGGCTGCACAGCAACCCGCTGAACCTGCCGATCACCCCATTGACCCAAGGCGTCGTGCTGTCGATGGCGGGCAACTTTGCGCTGTTCATCTGGGTCTCGCTGCTGTCGCGCACGCGGGTGTCGGAGCACTGGCAGGCCGGGCGTTTCATCGGTCAGGAACTGCAGGCGCGCCCCAACAATCGTTCGCTCTTGGCGGTGCAGATCGAGGACCTGCTCAAGCTCTCGGCCCGTTTCGTCGGTGAAGAGCGCGCGCAGCAAAGCTTCATCCGCTTCGCCTATCGTCAGGGCAAGGGTTTCAACCCGAACCAGAACGCCAACGGCGAATGGATCGCCCACACCGAACGCCTGCTGGCCGGTGTGCTCGGCACCTCCTCGACCCGCGCGGTGGTCAAGGCCGCCATCGAGGGCCGCGACATGCAGCTCGAAGACGTGGTGCGCATCGCCGACGAAGCCTCCGAGGTGCTGCAGTTCAACCGCGCGCTGCTGCAAGGCGCCATCGAAAACATCACCCAAGGCATCAGCGTGGTCGACCAGTCGCTGAAACTGGTGGCCTGGAACGACCGTTATCTGGAGCTGTTCAACTACCCCGAAGGGCTGATCAGCGTCGGCCGGCCCATCGCCGACATCATTCGCTACAACGCCGAGCGCGGCCTGCTCGGGCCGGGGGAAGCGGAAGTTCACGTCGCTCGCCGCCTGCACTGGATGCGTCAGGGCCGCGCGCACACCTCCGAGCGACTGTTCCCCAACGGCCGGGTAATCGAGCTGATCGGCAACCCGATGCCGGGCGGCGGTTTCGTGATGAGTTTCACCGACATCACTGCGTTCCGCGAGGCCGAGCAGGCGCTCAAGGGCGTCAACGAAAGCCTTGAACAACGGGTGGCCGAGCGTACCCGCGAGCTGTCGCAACTGAACGTTGCCCTCACCGAAGCCAAGGCCCACGCCGAAGCCGCCAATCAGTCGAAGACGCGCTTTCTTGCGGCGGTCAGCCACGACTTGATGCAGCCGATGAACGCCGCACGGCTGTTCTCCGCGGCCCTGCTGCACGTCGACGACAGTATCC
>CAURWS010000333.1:0-5210 GCA_963528485.1 uncultured Pseudomonas sp.
ATCACAGCCTCCTTGATGTCGGGGCGCGCCAGCGTCACCACTTGCTCACCGGCGCTGACCACTTGCCCGGCCTCGGCCTTCCATTGGGTGACGACTGCCGCGTGATCGGTGCGCAATTCGCTATAGCTCAACTGATCCTGCGCCTGCTGCACGGAAGCCTTGGCCTGATCGAACGACGATTGGGTGGTCTTCAGATCGGTCACGGCCACGTCCAGCGCGGCCTGGGCGCCGACGCCGCGGTCGAATAATTCCTGCTGACGCCGCGCGTTGGCCTGGGCGTTGATGTATTGCGCCTCGACCCGGGCCAGGTCGCCCTGGCTGGCGCGCAACTGGTTCTGCAAGTCAGTCGGGTCGAGCGTCGCGAGCAATTGGCCCTTCTCGACTTCGCTGCCGACGTCGACGCTGCGCGCCGCAATGCGCCCCGCTACACGAAAGCCCAAGGTGCTTTCGTAGCGCGCGGCGATGTTGCCGGCGAAGCGCCCAAGGCTTTCTTCAGCCTGGGGTTTCACCTCCATGAACAGCACCGGGCGCACCGGCTCCGGCGGCGCTTCTTCCTTGCCACAGGCACTGAGCAGCAGCGCGCTGAGCATCACTCCCGACAGACGTTTCATTGCGTCGCTCCTGCCGGTTGCTGTTTATAAACGTCGGCCAGTTCCACCTGCATGTCCGGGTGCAGCAGCTGATTACCGGCGACCACGACTTTCTCGCCGCTCTTGAGACCGTCAATCACGATCACCTTGCCGGTGAGGTAGCGCCCCACGGTGACCTCGCGCAGATTGACCTTGTTCTGATCGTCGACCACCCACACCGCAGGCTGGCCCAGATGCTCACACAGGCCTTTGGTCAGCGCCGACCACGGCAGCTCGACGCTCTGCCTGGCCGGCACACTCAGCGCCGCGCTGACCACCGAGCCCAGGTCCATGCCGTCCGGCAGGGAAGTGAGCGCGATCTTCACCTGCAACGTGCCGGTCTGCGCCGACACCGCCGGGGTGACTTCGCGCACCTTACCGGTGGCCTTGATCCTGGGGTTGTCCAGCAGGGTGACTTCCACCGGTTGATCGCCTGGGGGCTGGACGAACAGGGATTCGTATACGTTGAACACGGCATCGCGCTCGCCATCGCGGGCCTGACTGAAGATCGGCATGGTCGCCTGCACCACCTGGCCGACTTCGGCCTGTCGCGCCGTAATGATGCCCGGCGCGTCGGCAATCAATGCGGTGTAACCCAGTTGCTCACGGGCATTGGCCAGTTGCGCCTGGGCGGCTTTCAACGCGCTCTGGCTGCCGCGCAGTTGCGCCTGGGCGGAGTCGTACTCGCTCTTGCTGGTGTAACCCTTGGGCAGCAGTTTTTCCTGACGCACGAAGGCGGCGGCGGTCTGCTTTACCCGCGCCTGTTCGGCGGCTTCGGCGGCAATGGCCGAGTCGACGTTGGTCTGCAGGTCTTTGGGATCGAGTTTGGCCAGCACCTGCTTGGCGGTGACGCGGTCGCCCACATCCACCATGCGCTGAATGATCTTGCCGCCGACCCGAAACGACAGCTGGGTCTGCACGCGGGCCTGAATATCGCCGGTCAGCGCAACCGTGGCAGCAAAGTCAGTGGTTTTGACTTCCTGCACCTGTACCCGCGGGCGCACAGGGTCGGCGGGCTTTTCCTTGCCGCAGCCGGCGAGCGCGACAAGGCATGCGCCCAGCGCCAGCGTCTTGAGGCCGTTTCGAAGCAATGAGGGTTGAGCAGGCATGCAAGCTCCTTGTGCCAATGCCGTTGCGTGCATCGCGCCGCTGTTCGCCGTCGTGATGTGATCATGCGACTGTGAGCGTAGATCAGGGTTCCTTCCCCCGCTAAACTCGGCCAAACCGGACTTGCCGGTCACGCTCGCTCACCGCATGGAAGGCTCGATGCTTACCACTCTCGCCGTCGCCAATTACCGCTCGATCAACACCCTGGTGGTGCCACTGGCGCGCCTGAACCTGATCACCGGACCCAACGGCAGCGGCAAGTCCAACCTGTATCGGGCCCTGCGTCTGCTGGCAGAAACCGCTCAGGGTGGCGTGGTCAACGCACTGGCTCGGGAAGGCGGGCTGAAATCGACGTTCTGGGCCGGGCCGGAAAACATTAGTCGGCGCATGCGCAAGGGCGAGGTCGAGATACAGGGCGGGCCGCGCAATGACGTCGTGCGCTTGCGCCTGGGCTTTGCCGCCGAGGATTTCAGCTACGCGATTTCACTGGGTTTGCCCCCGCCGCCAGCCGCCCCCAGCGCGTTTGCGCTGGACCCGGAAATCAAGCGCGAATGCATCTGGGCAGGGCCTCTGTATCGCCCGGCCAGCCTGCTGGTGGACCGCGCAGGCCCCATGATCCGCACCCGCGAAGGCCGCAGTTGGGATGTGCTCGCGCAACACACGCCGACCTTCGACAGCCTGTTCGACCAGGTCGGCAACCTGCGCTCCTCGCCAGAAGTGCTGCAGCTGCGCGAGAACATTCGCGGCTGGCGATTTTATGATCACTTTCGCAGCGACGCCGACGCCCCCGCGCGCAAACCGCAACTGGGCACGCGCACGCCGGTGCTGCATCACGACGGTCGCGATCTGGCGGCCGCGCTGCAAACCATTCGCGAAATCGGCGAACCCGAAGCGCTGGATGAGGCCATCAGCGACGCCTTCCCCGGCGCACGGATCGCGATCAACGCTCAGGCAGGCGGGCTGTTTGCGCTGGAGTTTTATCAACAGGGGTTGCTCCGGCCGTTGTCCGCGTCGGAGCTGTCCGACGGCACGCTGCGTTATCTCTTGCTGATCGCCGCACTGCTCACGCCGCGCCCGCCGACGATGATGGTGCTCAACGAACCGGAAACCAGCCTGCACCCTGATCTGCTGCCTGCGCTGGCGAGGCTGATCATCCGTGCATCGCAGAGCTGTCAGGTGTGGGTTGTGTCCCACGCCAGCCGCCTGATCGCAGCCCTTGAGCGCGACCCCGAGTGCAATTGCATCGTGCTGGAGAAGGAATTGGGACAGACCGGGATGGTCGGCCAGGGGATGCTGGATCAACCGGCGTGGCATTGGCCGGATTGAACATGCAGCATTCTCACTGTGGGAGCCGGCTTGGTGCGGGCGGCGATCCGACGAAGGCGGTGTGTCAGCCGACCTATTCGTCCCTGTCCCACCACATTCGCCTGCAAGCCGGCTCCCACAACATTTCGTACGGCGTAATCAGCTACCCGCCCCACCATGGGCTTCTTCAAAGAAGAAATCCTTCCAGCTGTCGGCCTTGTTCTTCAGCACGCCGATTTCATGCAGTTTCTCGGCATAGATGAAGGTGCGCTGCGGCACGACGGTGAAGTCGATTTCCGGATCGTTGACGATCTTTTCCACCAGCGGCAACGGCAGCTTGGATTTCTCCACCTCGATGTAAGTCTTCGCCGCCGCGTTCTTGTCGGCCTTGATGATCTTCTCGGCTTCGGCCAGCGCGTCGTAGAAGGCCTTGTAGGTCTTCGGGTTTTCGTCGTGGAACTTCTGCGTGGTGTAGAGCACGTTGAACGTGGCCTGACCGCCCAGCACGTCGTACGAACTCAGCACTTTGTGCACGTTCGGGTTTTCCAGCTCCTGGTACTGGAACGGCGGGCTGGAGAAGTGCGCGCTGATTTCCGAGCCGCCCGCGATCAGCGCCGAGGTGGCGTCCGGGTGCGGCAGGCTGACGGAGATGTTGTCGAATTTCTTGTAGTTGTCGTTACCGAACTGCTTGGCGGTTTCGATCTGCAAGGTACGCGACTGGAAGCCCACGCCCGCGGCCGGGACAGCAATGCGGTCCTTGTCGGTGAAGTCTTTGATGGTTTTCACGTCAGGCTTGTTGCTGAGCAGGTAGTTGGGCATCGAGCCCAGCGAGGCGATGGCCTTGACGTTCTGCTTGCCCTTCGTGCGGTCCCAGATGGTCAGCATCGGCGGCACGCCTGCCGACACCACGTCCAGAGCACCGGCCAGCAACGCTTCGTTCATCGCCGTGGCGCCGGAAATGCTGTTCCAGTCGACCTTGATGTCGAGGCCCTGCTCCTTGCCGTGCTTCTCGATCAATTTTTGCTGCTGCACGACGTCCAGAATCAGGTAGCCGATGCCGAACTGCTGAGCGATGCTGATTTTGCCCTCGGCGTGAGCGCCACTGCTCAACAGCGCGCCGAACAGACCCAACGTTGCGGCCAACGCGGTCAGTGCCGGGCGTTTGAAAGAAGTCCCCATAAATTCCTCACAAAAGAAGCGAAAAGTGTTGGATGCGTTTTATGTTCCGGCTTTAGCGCTGCATGCCCCACCGCTTGACGGTCAGGCGCTCAACGTTGCTGAACAGCAGGTTTTCCACCATCAGACCGATGATGATCACGGCCGCCAGGCCCGCGAACACCTTGTCGGTGTACAGCTCGTTGCGGTTCTGGAAGATGTACCAGCCCAGACCGCCCTTGCCCGACGACGCGCCAAACACCAGTTCGGCGGCGATCAGGGTGCGCCAGGCGAACGCCCAGCCGATTTTCAGGCCCGCCAGAATCGACGGCAGCGCCGCCGGAATCAGGATGTACCAGACGAAGCGGATGCCCTTCAGGCCATAGTTGCGACCGGCCATGCGCTGGGTTTCTGACACGCCGAGAAAGCCCGCGTAGGTATTCAGCGCCAAGGCCCACAACACCGAGTGCACCAGCACGAAAATCAGGCTGTTTTCGCCCAGACCGAACCACAGCAGCGACAGCGGCAGCAGGGCGATGGCGGGCAGCGGGTTGAGCATCGAAGTCAGCGTGCCGAGCAAGTCGCGACCCAGCTGGGTGGACACCGCCAGCGTGGTCATGCCGAACGCCAACACGATGCCGATCAGGTAGCCCTTGACCAGCACGGTCAGGGAAATCCACACCTTGGCCAGCAGCTCGCCCGTGACGATGCCGTCGATAAAGGCTTTGGCGGTGTCGATGAAGCTGGGCAGCAACAGGTCATTGCCCTGAATGCGCGCGGCGATTTCCCAGATCAGCGCCAGGGCGATCAGGATCACGGTCTTGCGCACCCAGCTCTGTTGCCAGATGCGTTGCAGCAGAGGAATCTCGCGGGCCAGGTCTTCCTGAGTGAAAGGCGCAAGCTCGACTTCGTATTCCTCGCGGATGGGGGGTGAAAGGCTCATGGTGTTGTCTCTCTGAGTCAGCGCACTTCCCCTGTGGGAGCCGGCTTGCTGGCGAAGGCGTAGTGTTATCC
>CAURWS010000334.1:0-5181 GCA_963528485.1 uncultured Pseudomonas sp.
CGTCCTGCAGCACTTTGCCGATCTGGCTGGAGTCGGCTTTCAGCTCGCGCTGAATCACTTCGCGGGCAAGGTGTTCAACCAGCTGAATCATGGATTTTTCGATCTGCGCGTCCTGCTCGGCAATAGGCTCGAACAGGTGGCCCATCAGGGTTTCCAGGCTTTCAAGCTTGGCTGACAGGGCGACTTCCGCCTCCTGACGCACCTTGAGCTGGGTGCTGTGAAAACCCTCTTTCTCGCCAATGGCAAACCCTTCGTTGTAAGCGTCCTGACGAATGCTTTCCAGCTCTTCGAGGGTCAGCGGCTGGACTTCTTCCAGCGGCACTTCCTCGCTCTCGGCGGGCTCGGGCTCGACTTCCGGTTCCGGCTCGGGCTCTTCGACGTGAGGATCGAAGCTGGGCAAGGTCCAGACATCGATCCCACGCAGATCCTTGGCACGGATGAGCTCGCTGGGTGCTTCTTTATCGGAGCTGAACATCGACTGCACCTACCGTTAAATCATTTCCTCGCCACCTTTGCCGCCGAGAACGATCTCCCCGGCCTCCGCCATACGACGGGCAATGGTGAGGATCTCTTTCTGTGCAGTTTCCACATCGCTGACGCGGACCGGGCCTTTGGCTTCCAGGTCGTCGCGCAACAGCTCGGCGGCACGCTTGGACATGTTCTTGAAAATCTTCTCCTTGATGGCGTCGTCCGAACCCTTGAGGGCCAGCACCAGCACATCGGAGGACACTTCGCGCAACAGCGCCTGGATGCCACGGTCGTCGACGTCGGCCAGGTTGTTGAAGACGAACATGAGGTCTTCGATCTGGGTCGACAGGTCTTCGTCCACTTCGCGGATGGAATCCATGAGCTGGCCTTCGACCGAACTGTCGAGGAAGTTCATGATGTCCGCCGCACGCTTGATACCGCCCAGGGTGGTACGCGACGTATTGGCATTGCCCGAGAACTGCTTCTCGAGGATCTGGTTCAATTCTTTCAGCGCCGCAGGCTGCACGGTGTTCAACGACGAGACGCGCAGGATGATGTCCAGACGCACCTTGTGGTCGAAATGGCCCAGCACTTCACCGGCCTGGTCGGCGTCCAGATACGCGACGACGATGGCCTGGATCTGCGGGTGCTCGTAGCGAATGACGTCCGCGACGGCGCGCGGTTCCATCCACTTCAGGCTGTCCAGACCACTGGTGTTGCCACCGAGCAGAATGCGGTCGATCAGGCCGTTGGCCTTGTCCTCGCCCAGGGCCTGAGTGAGCATTTTGCGAATGTAGCCGTCGGAGCCGATGCCCACGCCGGTCTGATCGCCGATGACGTCGACGAACTCGCTCATCACCTGCTCGACCTGCTCGCGGTGCACGTTGCGCATCTGCGCCATGGCCACACCGACACGCTGAACCTCTTTGGGGCCCATGTGACGCAACACCTGCGCCGCATCGGTCTCACCCAAGGTGAGCAGCAGGATCGCAGCCTTATCAACGCGGGTCATTTTGACCGCAGCAGCACGACTATCACTCATCTGTGTTGATCCACTCTTTTACGACCTGAGCCACACGAGCCGGGTCTTCAGCCACCAGGCTCTTGATTGCGTTGAGCTGCGCGTCATAACCCTCGCTCGGGCTTGGCAGCAGGATGCTTTGCGGACCGCCCAGACTCACGCGGTCGTTACTCAGCTCACCGTCCAGACCGACCATGCCGCCCAGCTCGACGTCGCCGTCAGCGTGCTTGCCTTTCGGGTTGGTGATGTTGTTCAGCACCGGACGCAGCACACCGAACACCAGCACCAGGATGAAGATCACGCCCATCGCCTGTTTGACGATGTCCCAGAACCATGGCTGCGAGTAGAACGGAATGTCCGGAATCACCTCGCCACGGTCAGTGGAGAACGGCACGTTGATCACGCTGACGCTGTCGCCACGGGCCGCGTCGAAACCGACGGCGTCCTGCACCAGGCGAGTGAAGCGCGCCAGTTGGTCGGCGGTCCACGGCACCATGGTGGTTTCGCCGTTGGCCGGGTTGACCTTGACCTGATCGTCCACCACGACCGCAACCGACAGGCGATTGATCTTGCCCTGCTGCTGTTTGGTGTGGCTGATGGAACGGTCCAGCTCGAAGTTTTTGGTCGACTGATTACGTTTGTCCGACGGGTACGGCGCGAGCATTGGCTGGCCGGTGGCCGGGTCCATGATCTGCTGACCGTTGGCGTCCAGCAGTGGCTGACCTGGGGCGATCGGGCCTGCGGCACCGCCGGCAGCACCACCGGTGGTTTGCGGCGCGGTGGCCGGGCCTGGAGGCTGGTTGCTCAGCGCACCTGGCACGCCTTGCGGACCGCTGCTGCTGGAGCGTTGTTCGTTGGTGGTCTGCTCGCTGCGCAGTGCAGGCTGATCAGGGTTGAAGCTTTCGGCAGTGGATTCCACTGCGCTGAAATCGACGTCGGCCGAGACTTCAGCCTTGTAGCGATCGTTGCCCAGCACCGGTTGCAGGATATTCTGCACACGCTGGGTCAGCATGGTTTCCATGCGACGGGTGTAGTCGAACTGCTTGCCGGCCATGGTCAGTTCGGAGTTTTCCGCCTGATCGGACAGCAGGTTGCCTTTCTGGTCGACCACGGTGACCTGGGATTTGGTCAGTTCCGGAACACTGGTCGCCACCAGATTGACGATGGCAGCGACCTGGCCTGGCTCGAGGGTACGACCGGCGTACATTTCTACCAGCACCGAAGCGGTCGGCTTGCGGTCGTCACGTACGAACACCGAGCTCTTCGGGATCGCCAGGTGCACGCGAGCAGCCTTGATGTTGTTCAGGCTGGAGATGGTGCGCGCCAGTTCGCCTTCCAGACCACGGCGATAACGGGTGGCTTCCATGAACTGGCTGGTACCCAGGCCCTGGTCCTTGTCCAGGATCTCGAAACCGACGTTGCCGTCGCTCTGGGCGATACCGGCACCGGCCAGCTTGATGCGGGCACGGGCGACGTCATCGGACTTGACCAGCAAGGCACCGGAATTCGGCTCGACGGTGTACGGGATATCGGCTTGCGCCAGGGTATCCATCACCTGCTTGGTGTCCATGCCCGACAGGCTGCCATACAGCGGCTTGTAGTCCGGCTGTTGCGACCAAAGCACGACGGCAAAACCAATCGCCACGCTGGCGGCCAGACCGACCATGAGGCCGACCTGACGCAGCATGGTCATCTCGGACAGATTTTGCAGGAACGCCAGCCCGAACATCGGTGGCTTGCTTCCTGTCGCACCCGCTTTTGCGGGCACGTTATCGGCGACGGCTTCAGCCATGACTTAAATCGTCCTCAAACCGGCATTTGCATGATGTCTTGGTACGCCTGAACCAGCTTGTTACGTACCTGGGTCAGCGCCTGAAACGAAACGCTGGCTTTCTGCGAGGAGATCATCACGTCCGTGAGGTCCACGCCGCTCTTGCCCATCTCGAAGGCAGTGGCCAGTTGGTTCGACGCCTGCTGGGTGTCATTGACCTTGTTGACGGCCATGCCGAGCATGTCGGAAAAACTGCTGGCGCCGGTTTGCTCAGGCGCCTCGATGGCCTTGGGTTTGGCCATGGCATCCATCTGCATGGAGCGCATGTCCAACATCAACCGATTAAATTCAACACCTTGGCTCATGACTTCTCTCTCAAAAGGGCCGCAAATTTTTGACACGGATTCAGCGGTTACCCATGTAGTAGCAACAACGGTGCCAGACCAATAGCGGCAAATTGCCACGTCTTCATGAAAGTATTTGGGTGGTTACGCAACAGCCTGACGAACGCACAAAGCTGTTGTTAGAGTTGGAGTTTGCGGTCAATCAGGAAGCGAACAGATACCCTTCGACATCCATCCCGGCATCGCGCATCTGCGCCAGCTTGTAGCGCAATGTGCGAGGGCTGATACCCAACCGTTCTGCAGCTTCCTTGCGCCGGCCGCGCTCTGCACGCAGGGTGTCGATGATCATCTGGAACTCGCGACGACGCAGGTCTTCGCCCAACGCCCCCGCCCCTTCTTCGCCGAGCCCCTGCCCCGACGATTCGATGACGCTTGCTGTTGTCGGCAGCGTCGGCTGAACCTGAAGCACCGGTGCAGGCACTGGCACCGAAGCGAAGGTGATGGGCCCGGCCAGGCAGAAGTCTTCGGCCTGAATGACCCCACCCTGTTGCAGGATCAGCGCGCGCTGCACGGCGTTGTCCAGCTCACGCACATTGCCCGGCCAGCTGTAGCCCACCAGGCACTTTTGCGCGTCAGCCGACAGGCGCACCGGCGCGTGCTTCATTTTATTGACGTGCTTGGCCAGCAGGCGCTCGGCCAACGGCAGAATGTCGCCGGGGCGCTGACGCAACGACTGCCAGGCCAGCGGGAACACTGACAGGCGATAATACAAGTCCTCGCGGAAACGCCCTGCCGCCACTTCGCCCGCCAGATCGCGGTTGGTGGTGGCCAACACGCGAATGTCGAGTTCGATCGGTTTGCGTGCGCCCACCCGCTCCACTTCTCGCTCCTGCAGAACGCGCAGCAGCTTGGCTTGCAGGCCCATGGGCATTTCGGAAATTTCGTCGAGCAGAATGGTGCCGCCATCGGCCTGTTCGAACTTGCCCGCTTGGGCCGCGATGGCGCCCGTGAAGGAGCCCTTTTCGTGACCGAACAGCGTGGCTTCGAGCATGTTGTCCGGAATCGCCGCGCAGTTGATGGCGATGAACGGCTTGCCCGCACGAGGGGATTGTTGATGAATGAAGCGCGCCAAGACTTCCTTGCCGGTCCCGGACTCACCCGAGATCAGCACCGTGGAATCGCTCTTGGCCACGCGCGCCGCCAGATTGAGCAACTGCACACTGGCAGGCTCAACGGCAATCGGCCCTTCGCCATCGGCAGGGCCCAGACGCCCCAGGGCATGCCGAGCCACCAGCGCCAGCAGCGCCTTGGGCTCGAACGGCTTGACCAGATAATCGGCGGCGCCTTGACGCATCGCATCGACAGCCCGATCCACCGAGCCATGGGCGGTCATCAGCAGCACTGGTAATTGTGGGTAGCGACTGCGCAACTGAGCCAGCAATTGGTGGCCATCCATGCCAGGCATATTGACGTCACTGATCACCAGGCTGAACGAGGCCTGCCCCGCCGCCAGCAAAGCGTCTTCGGCCGAGCCTACGGCGCGTTAATCGTGACCGGCCAGCTCCAGGGTTTCGCCC
>CAURWS010000335.1:0-5169 GCA_963528485.1 uncultured Pseudomonas sp.
CCACGGAAATCGCTGCCCATCTTGTCGATTTCGTCGAGCAGGAATAGCGGGTTGCGCACGCCGACCTTGGTCATTTTCTGGATCAGACGGCCCGGCATCGAACCGATGTAGGTGCGACGGTGACCGCGGATTTCAGCTTCGTCACGCACGCCACCCAGGGCCATGCGTACAAACTTGCGGTTAGTGGCGTGAGCGATCGACTCGGCCAGCGAGGTTTTACCCACGCCTGGAGGACCGACCAGGCACAGCACAGGGCCACGAATTTTCTTAACGCGCTTTTGCACGGCGAGGTATTCGAGGATGCGCTCTTTGACTTCTTCCAGGCCGTAGTGGTCGGCATCGAGGATGTCTTCGGCACGCGCCAGGTCCAGACGCACCTTGCTCTGGGCCTTCCACGGCACCTGCACCAGCCAGTCGATGTACGAGCGCACGACAGTGGCCTCGGCGGACATCGGCGACATTTGCTTAAGCTTGTTCAGCTCGGCAGTGGCTTTGGTGAGCGCGTCTTTTGGCAGGCCGGCGGCATCGATGCGCTTTTTCAGCTCTTCGATTTCGTTGTGGCCTTCGTCGCTGTCACCGAGCTCTTTCTGAATGGCCTTCATCTGCTCATTCAGGTAGTACTCGCGCTGGCTGCGCTCCATTTGTTTCTTCACGCGACCACGAATGCGCTTCTCGACCTGCAGCAGGTCGATCTCGGCATCCAGCAGGGCCAGCACGTGTTCCACGCGAGCGCCCAAGTCGATGATTTCGAGGATTTCCTGCTTCTGCTCGATCTTCAGCGCCATGTGGGCCGCCATGGTATCGACCAGGCGCCCCGGCTCATCGATGCTGTTGAGCGAGGACAGGACTTCAGCCGGGACCTTTTTGCCCAGCTGCACATATTGTTCGAACTGCGACAGCAGGCTGCGCACGAACACTTCGGATTCGCGGTCAGGGGCGTCGGCCTCATCGATCAGCGCGACTTCGGCGCGGCAGTGGCCATCCACTTCGATGAAACGCTCGACAGAGCCACGCTGCTCGCCTTCGACCAGCACCTTGACGGTGCCATCCGGCAACTTCAGCAGCTGCAATACAGTTGCAATCGTGCCTACGCTCTAAAGAGCGTCTTCACCCGGGTCATCGTCGGCAGGATTTCTCTGGGCGAGCAGCAGAATCTGCTTGTCGCCGGCCATCGCAGCCTCAAGGGCCTCGATGGATTTTTCGCGACCCACGAACAGTGGGATCACCATGTGCGGATACACCACGACATCGCGCAATGGCAAAAGAGGCAGTTCAATGGTCGTCTTCATGATTTCGCCTCTACGGCGGCCCTAAGGCCATGGACAGATAGAAATGAGCTGAAAACCAAGATGGGGGTAGCCCTGCAAAAAAACAAGCGTCGGTTCCAGTTAATGCGAAAGAGCCGCTGAAACGCGAAAGGGGCCCAAGGGCCCCTTTCGTTTTCCAGTCGCCCGGTGCGTCAGCCTTAGGGCTTACGCGTCGGGAGCCGCCTTGGCAGGTGGCTCGCTGTTCTCGTAGATCAGCAGCGGCTTGGAGGTACCTTCAATGACGCTCTCATCGATCACCACTTTGCTCACGTCAGGCTGCGACGGGATTTCGTACATGGTGTCGAGCAGTACGCCTTCGAGGATGGAGCGCAGACCACGGGCACCGGTCTTGCGCTCCAGCGCGCGACGGGCAACCGACTTGAGTGCGTCGGTGCGGAATTCGAGGTCCACACCTTCCATTTCGAACAGCTTGCCGTACTGCTTGGTCAAGGCGTTCTTCGGCTCGGTCAGAATCTGCATCAGCGCAGCTTCGTCCAGCTCGTCCAGGGTCGCCAGTACTGGCAGACGGCCCACGAACTCCGGGATCAGACCGAACTTGACCAGATCGTCAGGCTCGACTTCACGCAGGGACTCGCCAACCTTCTTACCCTCTTCCTTGCTGCGAACCTCGGCATTGAAGCCGATGCCGCCTTTAGTGGAGCGATTCTGGATGACCTTTTCGAGGCCCGAGAATGCGCCTCCGCAGATGAACAGGATGTTGCGCGTGTCCACTTGCAGGAATTCCTGCTGCGGATGCTTGCGACCACCTTGCGGCGGAACGGAAGCCACGGTGCCTTCAATCAGCTTCAGCAGAGCCTGCTGAACGCCTTCACCCGAAACGTCACGGGTGATGGACGGGTTGTCGGACTTGCGCGAAATCTTGTCGATTTCATCGATGTAGACGATACCCATCTGGGCCTTTTCGACATCGTAATCGCACTTCTGCAACAGCTTCTGAATGATGTTTTCCACGTCCTCACCCACATAACCGGCTTCGGTCAGGGTGGTGGCGTCGGCGATGGTGAACGGTACGTTGAGCAAACGTGCCAGCGTTTCCGCTAGCAGGGTCTTGCCGGAGCCCGTAGGGCCGATCAGCAGGATGTTGCTCTTGCCCAGTTCAACGTCGTCGTTTTTCTTGTCGCGCTGGTTCAGGCGCTTGTAGTGGTTGTACACCGCTACTGCGAGAACCTCTTTGGCACGCTCCTGACCGATGACGTACTGGTCAAGGATGCCGCTGATTTCTTTAGGCGATGGCAATTTATGCGCGCTGCTTTCTGCCTGTGCTTCCTGCACCTCCTCGCGGATGATGTCATTGCACAGGTCGACGCACTCGTCACAGATAAATACCGAGGGGCCGGCAATCAACTTGCGCACTTCATGCTGGCTTTTGCCGCAGAAGGAGCAATAAAGCAGTTTGCCGTTGTCCTCGCCGTTGCGGGTGTCAGTCATTCGATCGATCCAATCCGGTAGGCTTGCAACACAAGATGAAGGCAATTGCGGGCTTTTTCAAGTCCGCAGGTGGTACGGGAGTCCCGACCACCCGGGATTACTGCCAATCAAGCTATCATTTGATCATTTGACGTTTGTCGAGCACCGAGTCCACCAGACCGTATTCTGCAGCGCGCTCGGCGCTCATGAAATTGTCGCGGTTGGTGTCACGCTCGATGGTTTCCAGTGACTGGCCGGTGTGGTGCGCCAGCAGCTCGTTCAGGCGTTGGCGAATGTACAGGATTTCCTTGGCGTGAATGTCGATGTCCGACGCCTGCCCCTGGAAACCGCCCAGTGGCTGGTGAATCATCACGCGGGAATTCGGCAGGGCAAAACGCTTGCCCTTGGCGCCGCCCGCCAGCAGGAACGCGCCCATGCTGCAGGCCTGACCCATTACGGTGGTCGAAACGTCCGGCTTGATGAACTGCATGGTGTCGTAGATCGCCATGCCCGCAGTCACCGAACCGCCTGGGGAGTTGATGTAGAGATGGATGTCCTTGTCCGGGTTTTCCGCTTCAAGGAAGAGCAGCTGCGCCGAGATCAGGTTGGCCATGTAGTCTTCAACCGGACCGACCAGGAAAATGACGCGTTCCTTGAGCAGGCGGGAGTAGATGTCATAGGCGCGTTCGCCACGGGCGGACTGCTCGATAACCATCGGGACCAGGCCGCCAGCGGCCTGGATGTCAGAGTTCTGCTGAATATAAGAATTGCGGGACATGTCTCGCATTCACTCCCAAATAGTCATGTCTTGAATACGCATAAGCCAGCACGAAGGCTGGCTTATGGTGTTTTCGAACGAGAGAAAGAAATCAGTCGGCTTGTGGAGCTTCTACCGGCTTGACGGCTTCTTCGTACGAGACCGCTTTATCGGTCACGCTCGCTTTCTGCAAAACAGTATCCACAACTTGTTCTTCCAGCACAACCGAACGCACTTCGTTCATTTGCTGTTCGTTCTTGTAGTACCAGGCCACGACCTGCTCTGGCTCCTGGTAAGCGGAAGCCATTTCCTGGATCAGCTCGCGAACGCGGGCTTCGTCAGGCTTGAGGTCGAACTGCTTGACCACTTCGGCAACGATCAGGCCCAGCTCGACGCGGCGCTTGGCCTGCTCTTCGAACAGTTCGGCCGGCAGTTGGTCAGGCTTGATGTTGCCACCGAACTGTTGAACGGCCTGAACGCGCAGACGGTTCACTTCGTTTTCCAGCAGTGCTTTTGGCACTTCGATCGGGTTGGCAGCCAGCAGGCCGTCCATGACCTGGTTCTTGACCTTGGACTTGATCGCCTGACGCAGTTCGCGCTCCATGTTCTTGCGAACTTCGGTGCGGAAACCTTCCAGGGTCGCTTCCTTGATGCCGAACTGATTGAAGAAGGCTTCGTTCGGCTCTGGCAGGGTCGGTGCCGATACGGAGGTCACAGTCACAGTGAACTCAGCGGCTTTGCCGGCCAGTTCCAGGTTCTGGTAGTCCTCAGGGAAGGTCAGGTTCAGAACGCGCTCTTCGCCGGCTTTAGCGCCAACCAGACCGTCTTCGAAACCAGGGATCATGCGACCCGATCCCAGCACCAGCTGAGTGCCGGTAGCCGAACCGCCAGCGAAGGCTTCGCCGTCGACCTTGCCGACGAAGTCGATGGTCAGTTGGTCTTCGTTGGCTGCAGCACGATCGACGGCTTCGTAACGGACGTTCTGCTTGCGCAGGATTTCCAGCATGTTGTCCAGATCGGAATCCGCGACATCAGCCGACAGACGCTCGACGGAAACGGACTCGAAACCGGCAACGGAGAATTCAGGGAACACTTCGAAAGTGGCGATGTACTCGAGGTCCTTGCCTTTTTCGAAGGTTTTTGGCTCGACGGAAGGTGCGCCAGCCGGGTTCAGCTTTTGTTCTACGACAGCTTCGTAGAAGGTGGCCTGGATCAGGTCGCCGAGGGCTTCCTGTCGGGCACCGTCTTCATAACGCTGGCGGATCACGCTCATAGGCACTTTGCCTGGGCGGAAGCCCGGGATCTTGGCTTTACGTGCGGTCTGCTGCAGACGCTTGTTGACTTCGGTCTCGATGCGCTCAGCTGGCACGCCAATGGTCATGCGGCGCTCGAGAGCGGAAGTGTTTTCAACAGAAACTTGCATGGATATTCCTCGTTGCACAGACGTTAGCCGGCCGTTTCCGACCCCAGAATCAAGGGCAAGCATTCTAGTGGGTCAATCTCAAGAAGTCACCCTACTGAAGAAGGGTAAATACGGTGGAATGCAACCTTAAGGGAAAGGACGAAGATTCAAACCTTCGCAAGCGGTCTGGAACGCGCTCTGCGCCCCCTATATAAAAGGAAGCGAGAACGACCGACTGTCGATCCAATCCCTGGAAGCACTCCGGAAAAGCCCGA
>CAURWS010000336.1:0-5149 GCA_963528485.1 uncultured Pseudomonas sp.
CACCATGCGGTTGGGCCAGAGCAGTTTTGCGCCCACGGCTCCTACGTTGTCGCGCAGCAGCTGGCTGATCATTTCTTTCAGCCAATGGGTTTCGATGATTTCAATGTCGTTGTTGACCAGGCCGATGATTTCCCCGGAGGCGTGTTCGACCGCTCGGTTGTTGATGGTCGAGTAGTTGAACGGGTGGGGGTGAGGCAGCACCTTGACACCTTGAGTCGGCAAATACCGCAAGTACTCCAGGGTCTTGGGGTCGGAGGACTGGTTGTCCACGACGATGATTTCGAGGTGCGGGTAGTCGGTGTTCAGCAGCCCCTCGATGCAGGTGCGCAACAGGCCTACCTGATCGCGCGTCGGGACGATGAGGCTGACGCGGGGGAGGGTCAGCGGCAACGGCCAGTGGGCGCGCAGCAGGGCAGGGTAGTGTGGCAATGCTTTCACGACAGCACCGGGTGCCAGGTTCTGGCACAGCCAGGCGATGGCTTGGTGGCGATCCATGGAGGGCCACGCTTGTTCCGGGCTGGCTGGGGCCTGATGACTGCGGTGATAAACAACCTGGGGCAAATGCACGACCGTGGCCTGCAGTTTTTCCGTAGCGAGCACGATGCCGGCAATGAGGAAATCCCAGTTCAGCGTGTGCAGTTCATTTGCCGGGGCCAGCAAGGAGAGCGCAGCCTGAATGATGTCCGTGCTGAAAATCGCGCCGGGGGTAAAGATGTCGGCGCCGATGAACAGGTCGATGTCCCACACGGGTTTGAGCCACGGCAGGCTGCGTTCCCCCTGCGGACCGTCGCGGTCGCAATCGGCGTAACCCCAGGCAACGTCGTCGTCGAGCAGGCCGATGAGGTGGTCCAGTGCACGACTCGCCAGATGATCGCCCGCTTTGAGGGGGACAACGCAGTCGCACCCCGCGTCGAGTAATTGTTTGAGCGCTGGCAACAGGTCGTCGGCTGTCGCTCTGGCCACTTGCAGCGGCGTGGCGTTGTGGCCGCGCAGGCTTGCCAGGCTGATGCCCTCCGGCGCCATCTCGCCATCGCTGAGCAGCAACAGGCCGATTTTGCTTTTTTGTGGCTGCAGGTTGCGTGGAGCGGTGTACTGAAACACCTCGAACCACTGCGGGTAGTGATTGAATCCGGCGCTCTTGGGGAAGCGAAGGGTCTGTTCTTTTGCCACCTGGGTCAGCAGCGCCAGCGTCTGCTCGTCCGGGCCATGATGATCATGCTGTTGAAGCAAGCCTTCGAGTCCCTCGGGCCAGCAGCAGAATTTGATCGGGCTGCCGCTCAGGGGATGCCCCAGGTCATTTTCGATGTCCAGGGTGTGCGGTTTGCCGTCTGCCAGTTCCCAGGGCAGGTCGAGGGTGAATCCGTGATCGCTCGTCGAGCGATAGACCAGCGCCTGATGATGGGTGTCGCAAGCCGCTTTCGCGATGACGCGATCGTCTTCCCTTACGGTGATCTGGACGTGGCGCTGAGGCGCATCCGGATCGAACGACCATCCGCTCAGGCGCAGTCCACCGCTGTGCCAGACCTGCGAGGCAATGGCCGCAGGCTCTTTGCTCGGCTGGGCGGGCAGTTGCAGAGCACCCTGCAGCTCGAATGTCTGGTTGGCGATTCGCGCGCTGATGTGGCGCGCGCCTTCAAGCCAGCCCTGTCGCAGTTGCACGCCGAAACCATGGAACTGATCGCCCAGCTCGGCAGCAGGCTCAAATTGATCGGCACGCACCAGTGACACGCAGGCGCCATCAATGACGACTTCGACGACCAGGCGATAATCGGGCCGGGAAACGTCCAGCGCCCAACCTTGCAGGACATCACCATAAAGGCCCGTAATGGCACCGCGCAGTGAGGGGTGACTGACTTGGCTGCCGTTGGCAGGCTTGGTTATGACTTCTTCTGACATCATGCCCGGCTCGGTAAAAAGGGAAGTAAGTGCATCGACAGCGCCCCGGCGTCCTGGGCCAACGCTCCGGGGACGGCATACAGCGGCAATCCCAACGCGCCGGCCAGTGTCGGGGCCTGCCAACTGGCGCCGGGATTCGGGTCAAGGCTCAGCGCTCCGCCGCAGCCGCTCAGCTCGACGCACTCTGCGCGCTCCAGCCCTTGCAGCTTGGGCAAAGCATGAACTGCGCCAGTGGCCAGCAGCGAGGTCATCCAGGGCGTGTGACCCGAGACCAGCAACGTCACGTTGAGTTTGTCCCGCGTAATGCGGCGCGCCAGCTTGACCCACTGCTCAGCGATGCCGGCATTGCGAAGGTCATCGGCGATCAGGAGTACGCGCGGGGTTTGTTTGCCTGGGCGCACGGTCTTCAGTTTGGGGCTGTCGACGCTGATGGTCGCACCCGGCAGTGCCTCGGTGTACGGCTTGCGTAGCGTCTTCCAGGGTACGTGTACACTCTTGGCCAGCGCCGCAAACTCGGACCATGGGCGCGATGATCCCGGCTGCAGCAGAGCATCGTCACGGCAAACGATGCGATAGGGTTTCTCGAGTTGCGATGGCAGGGTCAGCAGCACTTCTGGGCAGGCTGACAGCTGGCCGTAGACGATTTCGTCCAGTGGCAGCGTGCGCAGATCACTGATCAGACGGTCGGCGTCTGCAGGCAGGACATACTCGAGATCCAGCGCCAGGGGTTTCAAACCGGCCTTCAAGTTAACCATCGTGCGTGTGCCTTCATGGGTCCAGGTCAGGCGCAGCGGAGCATCGGACGCTGTGGTGGGATGAACCTGCAATTGCCTGAGGGCTGCGGCTTGTTTGGCATTGCCTGAGCCGTTGGTCATCTGGCTCGCCAGTTGCGTCAGCCGCGCCCGCTGTAGGGCCTGGCGCGAAGGTTTGATTGGGTCCCGTAGGCAAAAGTCCTGATAGCGCGCAGATGCCGTGGGGTAGCGGCGCTTGAGAATGGCGTTGTTGTGGGCGACGCGCAGGGATTTTTCATCGCCAAAGGAAATGCCCCCTTGGTGGGCAACGAACACGTTCGGCGCTCCCATGTGGCGCCAGCCCAGCGAGCGTGCTCTCAGGCACCAGTCGGTTTCCTCGCCATAGCCGCGAAGCAGGTGAACTTCGTCGAGGTACCCGACCTGGTCGATGGCATCACGCTTTATATAAAGGCAGAACCCGCAGCCTGTTTCGATTTCCACTGCGGGGCTGGCGGCGGCGCTGGCCAGGTCGTCGAGAACAGCTTGCTGCTCGGCGCTGGGCATCGTGTGGCTGACGCGGCTTTCGGGAAAGCTCATCAGTTCGCCGTTGTTGGTGAAAGGCGTTACTGAGGCGATGTCTTTCGCGCTGTAGGCCACAGCGCGAAGACGGTCCAGCCAGTTACCGTGCACCCTCGTGTCTGCGTTGAGCCAGACCACATCGCGCTCGCGGTTGAGCACCATCCCTCGATTGACGTTGCGGATGAAGCCCAGGTTCGAAGGCTGCTGAATGTGATCTATCTCACCGGTTGCGGCCAAGGCTTGGAGCGCCTGGCGCAATTTCGGATCAGGCGTCGCATCGTCGAGCACCACAAGGCGATGAGCGGTGCGATTGAGCGCGCGGCTGCGCAACACGCTGTGAATGCATTCGAGCGTTTCCTCAAGACCGTCGTACACCGGGACCAGCACGTTGACCGGCTCCTGGCGACCCGCACCTTTGCCAACCGGGAGGTGGGCGACGAACGTTGGAAGATTCGCAAGCGGGCTGCCGAGCAGTGGTGTTCCGTCCTCGAAGCGCACGTGAAGGGTTTGTGCCGGATCCTCGATCTGAATCCTGAATGCGCCATGTCGTGTCGAGAGTCCCGACTGGCCCAACAGCGGGTGCGGCTGGTCAGCTGCGCCTTCATAACGTTGCTCTTGGGATTGGACCTGCACGTTGACTGCGGTATCGGATCCCAGCTTGATCGCCCAGCCTGAAACCTCACGGCTTTGGGCATCGTATCGGGCAACGCCGAGCAAGGCTGGCGCGCCAGGTTGTCTGGCCAGCAAGCCCACCACCAGTTGCAGCTCTTGCGCATCGTGTATTTCAGGGAGCAGGGCAAGGATCAGCTTGCGCAGCTTTGCGGGGGGCAGGGTCTGACTACGGGCTTGCCAAAGCATCGAGCGCAGCGTGCTATCGGTCGGGTTTTGCTTCCAGGCATCCGTCAGCAATCGGCTCGCCAACGCGGGCTTGCCCAGCGCGAGTACCGCGCGACCGGCCAAGGCCTGGACATCTGAGCGCGTGGGCAACAAGGCTGCCGCTGAACCCAGATACAGAAACGCTGGGTGATACGCGCGCGCCTGCATAGCGTCGATGCCTTTCCAGATCAGGGCTTCGGCGCGGTAAGCGGACGTGTTGAGCGCTTTATCAAGAAAAAAAATGGCCTGCTCTGGCTCGCCTCTCTGGCGTGCGAGATGGAATTTGTCCATGAGCGTGCCCGGCTCAAGGTCGAATTGGGTAGAAGTGGCCATTGGGTGATTCGCAGATAAATAAAGAGGGGCGCCCGCGAGGGAGCCCCTTTTTGAAAACCCCCAGCCTTGCGGCTGGAGGTGTTCGGGTGGGTGCAGGATCGGTCGATTAAACCTGGCCTGGAACCACTACAACGTTGGTGATGTGAGCTTGTGCATCAGGCGAACCGACGATTTCGACCGCAACTTGTGCGTGCGAAGCACCGTTTTCCAGAGCAGTCAGCCAGAACGCTTTGCCGCCAACGTCGTTAGCGTCGTTGTCACGACCCAGAGCGTTGGTGTAGAGCGAGTTCACGAACTCAACGTCGGCGTGCGAGGACGCTTCGGTGGAGTTGATGATGCTCGAAGCGATGTCGGTGCGGCTGGTGCCGTTGCTCAGAGCGTTGACCCAGAAGTCTTGGCCAGAGGTATCAGCTTCACGACCCAGTGCGGATTCGTACAGGCTCTGTACGAACGCGGTGTCGCTGATGGTGGTGCCTTGAGCTTCTGCGCTAGCAGCGATGCTCGCAGTCACTTGAGCCAGAGTCTGGCCGTTGGCGACAGCGTTGGACCAGAAGTCCTGACCATCTTGGTCAGCGGCGCGACCCAGCAGGTTGGTGTACAGGCTGTCCAGGTAGTTATCTACCAGAACGTCCTTGTACTCGGCCGAGTTGACGAAGATTTCAGCCAGCTGAGTAGTGCTTGCACCGTTAGCGTGAGCAGTGGTGAAGAACTCAGCGCCGCCCTGGTCAGCGTCA
>CAURWS010000337.1:0-5128 GCA_963528485.1 uncultured Pseudomonas sp.
CCGCAGGACACGGCCAGTGTGTGGTTGTGTGTAGCGCCAGACGGCAACGAACAATCGTTGTTGCAAACGCGTCTGGGCATTGGCGTTCAGGCGTTGGAATCGTCACTGGACCCGGACGAAGTCGCGCGGATCGAGATCAAGCCCGATCACCTGTTCCTGATCTGGAAGCGCCCGGAGAGCTTCGATGGTCGAGCGTTCAACGTGTCTTCGTTCGGCGTGGTGCTGAGCGAAAAGCGCCTGGCGGTGATCTGCGCCAGCAACTCGCTGCTGTCGAGCCTCTCGGGTGAGTCGCAATTGAACGGGCCGCTGGATGTGCTCATGGCCCTGCTCGCGGAAAGCGTTCATCACTACCTCGGCCACTTGCGGGTGGTCAAACAGGTGGCGCGGGAGATCCAGCAGCAGTTCACCCGGATCATGGACAATCAGCAACTGGCGCAGATGTACAACCTCAGCGAAAGCCTCGTGTACTACGTCAATGCGATCCAGAGCAACGGCACGGTACTGACCCTGCTGCGCAGCCACGGCCAGCGCCATGGCTTCAGCGCGGCCCAACTGGATGCGCTGAACGACCTGATCATCGAGAACGAGCAGAGTTATCAGCAGGCACGGATTCACGCCAAGGTCTTCGCCAACCTCATCGAGTCGCGGGGCAATCTGGCGAACAACGGCATGAACCTGGCCTTGCGCAAGCTCACCTTGATCAACGTGGTGTTCCTGCCGCTGAACCTGATCGCCGGAATCGGCGGGATGTCGGAGTTCAGCATGATGACCGCCGGCACGCCATGGTGGCTGTCGTTCCCCGCGCTGATCGTCGGCATGACGCTGCTGGGTACGGTGATGGTGGTGGCGTTGCGGCGCATGGCCTGACGGATTTTCTAACTGATGCGTTTTCCGGGAGTCAACGATGCAAGCTTCAGACATTGGTTTTTTGATGCTGGCGGCGATTGCGGTGGCCGGTAGCCTGATCAGCCTGCTCGACCACCGCTCGCAGTTCAGCCCAGCCGCGCCTGGCAACGCTTCTGCGGCTACGCATCAGCCAACACAGCCTCATTCGTCGCCAAGTGAGCCTGAATAGAGGCAGTCATCCATTCAGGCAGTGCTGGCTTCAATGAGCTGGCATCAATAAACAGGAATGGTATGCGGCGCTTCGATCCTGGCCCGCAGCCGGTCAACGAACGACTGCGCCGCCTCCATGCTGCTGAAGGTCACAGGGTAGTTGTTCAGAATCACCAGCCAGTCGGTTCCGCAAACAGCCTTTTCGATCGTGATAACCATGTACAGGCCTCCTTCGGATGATCAATCGGCCCTCGAAGAAAACCGGACAGCAACGAGGTCAGCATAGGGTTTTGGGGCTGATCAGTATGGTCGCTGTTCTGGTTTATGCCAGATTCCAACGTGTCCTCTGGTCGGCTCGTCAGAGCGATAGCGTGCGCGTGTGCACCGCGTTTTTCGCCAAGGCCTCAGGCTTGGGACTTGAGACGCTGCCGCTGGTGATCCGGCGTGGATTGCACCGTGGCCAGCCGGACACGCTGCTCGCGGTCGTGACGAATCAGGAATTTCACCCAGCCGTTGCACAGTTTGCAGGCCCCACGACGGTTTCACCGGGGGCCAGATGGGAGGCGGTTGTTGGGCGTGTCAGTGCTGAAGGCATTGCGCAAGTCTACGTATGAGGCAACTGGGCAGCATTGTAGAAGGAGGTGCGCTCCTCCGGCCACTCATTGACCGCAGGATGGCGTCGCGTCGACGAGCAGCTCAATCTGGCGCAAAGCGATACTGCCCTTTTCCGCGGCGCTTGGCTTCATACATCGCCGAATCCGCCGCACGCATCAGCTCTTCCACCGTGTTGCCATGGGTCGGCAGGCGGGCGATGCCGATGCTGGCGCCCAGGTGGAAGCTGTCCAGATCCGAAGACACCTGCCCTACGAGCTTTTCCGCCACCGCTGCCACATCTTCCGCGCCATTGACGCCTTCGACGATGACCGTGAATTCATCGCCGCCGATCCTTGCCAGTCGATCGTAGGGTCGCAAACAGCCCTGCAATTGCTGGCTGACCCAGCGCAGCGCCTCGTCGCCCCGGTCGTGGCCGAACTGGTCGTTGATCTGCTTGAAACCGTCCAGATCCAGGTACAGCAACGCGCTCATGCGCCCGCTGCGCTGATTGCGGGCGATGGCGGCCTGTAACGCCTGAATGAAGCCTCGGCGGTTGAGCAAGCCGGTCAGGGCATCGGTGATGGTGAGCATTTCCAGCCTGTGATGCAGCTCGCGCACCGAGGACATGTCCAGAGCGAGCAGCGTCATGGCGTCCTGATTCTCGGACAACGGCGAGCAGGACAAAGCCACCGGGACACTTTGCCCCTCTCGGGTGCGCAGGTTGGCGTCGTGCAGACGCAGGCTTTGCTTGCGGCGCCAATGATCGAGCCATACCGAATGCTGCCAGTCGTCTTCGAGGGGGGATTCGATCCACTGCAGCAGCTCGGTACCCTTGAGTTCATTGTCAGGGCAACCGAGCATGCGGCTGATCGCAGGGTTGGCGTAACGGATGCGCCCGTCGCTGCCCACCACCAGAATGCCTTCAGCGGTGTTGTCGAGGATCGAGGCGTTGAATGCACGCTCCTGCTCCAGCTGTCGGCTGGTTTGCAACAGTCCGCGTCGGTAGTGATCGTGATCGAGCAGCACCCGCGCCTTGTGCAGCAGCATGCTGGGGTGCACGGGTTTGGTCATGAAGTCCACCGCACCGGCGGAATAGCCCTGATCGAGCACGGCTTCGGTCTGACGCATGCCGGAGATAAAAATGATCGGGGTGAAGCGGGTTTCCGGGTCGGCGCGCATGCGTCGGGCAACTTCGAAGCCATCCATCCCCGGCATTTGCACGTCCATCAGCACCAGACTGATGCGGCCCGTGCTCAGCAGCTCCAGCGCCTTCGCCCCGGAATTGGCGCAGCGCACGGTTCTGCCGAGGTCTTCGAGCAGTTCCTGCATGCCTTCGAGGTTTTCGTCCTCATCGTCCACCACCAGGATTTCCTGCGAGTCACCTTGCACCTGCAATACACACCTCCCTGTCTACCCCTGCGTGAGCAATCCAGCCAAGCATAGTCCAAAGCCTTGTACTGCCCAGCCGCAACCCACTATAAGTGAGCGGGCGCGACCCAAATGCCGCCCCGAATGCATCAGCTCAGGAGATCCAGTGTTGGACGAGACGTTCGCCGATGAAGCAGGTTCACCCCCTCAGGATGGCTGGTTCTCCAACGAGAATCGCGCGCGATTCGACGAGCTGATCATCAAGCTCAAAACCAGCAACACCCAGGAAGGCATTTCGCGCTACCACGCCATGGCCGAGGGTTATCTGCTGGGCTTGCTGGATTGTTACCACGTCAGCGTCGAGCACCACGATGCCGTCAGGCAGTACCTGCACAATCTGGCGCTGGCCCGGTTAAAGGTGGTTAAACCCAAGCTGCGGCGTTAGCAGGCGCTTCTTCAAAAAACCATGTTGAACCGTACCAATGGTCGGAACAGAGTATTTCGGCCAAATAACATGACGATTTTACTTCAGCTGAAACGAATCATGCCGATAGCATAGTGCCATCTTTTTCACGGATATCCCCCGCATGAATCTCAGAAGCCTGAATATTGCCCCTCGATCGCTGATTTGTTTCGGCTTCTTCGCCCTCCTCATTTCCGCCGTCGGCCTGTTCTCGCTGCTGCAGTCGGTCAAGCTGCGCGACGCCCGCGATGCGCTGCAGGACAACGTGCTGCCAACCCTCATGGCCATTGCCGACATCAAGACCGATCTGCTGACGATCCGTCTGGGCAACACCAGCCTGCGCGCCGCCGATACCGCCGACAGCGCAGACGCCGCGCGCAGACGCATCAATCAGGGCCGTGCCGATCTGGAAAAGGACGTCAAGCGCCTGCGGTCCATGCTGGTCACCGAACGCGGCATCGCCGCCTATCAGGACATGGAGCGCGACATGCAGGCGTATCTCGCCGTTCATGCCCGCTTTCTGGATGCCGTGGCGCAGAAACGCGACGACCTGATCACTGCCATGACCCAGCCGTCCGGCGAGCAAACCCGCGCCGCCGACCTGCTGACCAAGGACATCGCCACCATTTCCGATCTGGCCAATCAGAAGATGCAAGAGTCGGACGTTGCCGCCGACGCTAGCTACGAGCAATCGCGCAACGTCGTCATCGCTGCCATCGTCATTGCGCTGATCGCGACACTCAGTTTGGCCACCCTGTTTACCCGCAGCCTGGTCGCCCCGATCGCCAAGGCGCTGGCGGTGGCCGAACAGATCGCCGGTAACGATCTGAGCAAGCCGATTCAGGTGGATGGCAACGACGAGCCGGGTCGCCTGCTGCAGGCGCTGTCGGTCATGCAACAGAACCTGCGTCGCACCCTGGCGGAACTGGGCGATTCGTCCAGCCAGTTGGCGTCGACCTCCGAGGAAATGACCGCCGTAACCGAGGATTCCTTGCGCGGCGTACAGCGTCAGAACGATGAAATCAATCAGGCCGCCACCGCCATCAACCAGATGAGCGCAGCGGTTGAAGAAGTGGCGCGTAACGCCGCCCTGGCCTCCACTGCGGCCCGCGAATCCAGCGAGTCGGCGGAAAACGGCCGTCAACGGGTCGATGAAACCGTCAGCGTCATCCACGAGCTGCATCAGGCGGTGGGCGCCACGGCGGCCGAAATCAACGGGCTGGCCGGCCAGGTGCAAAGCATCAGCGGCGTGCTGGATGTGATTCGCGGCATTGCCGATCAGACCAACCTGCTGGCCCTGAACGCGGCCATCGAAGCCGCCCGTGCCGGTGAAGCCGGACGGGGTTTTGCCGTTGTCGCCGATGAGGTACGCGCCCTCGCCCATCGCACTCAGCAATCGACCGCCGAGATCGAAAAGATGATCGCGTCGATTCAGGGCGGCACCGACAAAGCGGTGTCGGCCATGGACCTGAGCAGCGATCGCGCTCGCGCCAGCCTTGAAGTGGCCCATGCCGCCGGCCGCGCGCTGGAGCAGATCACCACGGCCATCGTGCAGATCAACGAGCGCAACATCAGCATTGCCTCGGCCACCGAGGAACAAGCCCAGGTCGCCCGTGAAGTGGACAGCAACCTCACCCGCATCCGCGA
>CAURWS010000338.1:0-5118 GCA_963528485.1 uncultured Pseudomonas sp.
ACTCTGCACGCGCGCGTTTGGCGTGTACGTCAACCCGATCGGCCTCGGCCTTGAATCGACCGGCTTTTTCGCGCTGATCGGGCTGATCATGGCGACGCCAAGTGGCGACCATCCGCAGATGCTGTGGCTGGCGCCCATTCTGTTCAGCATCGGTTTTGGCCAGGGCCTCGGGCTGCCGACGCTCATGCGCATGGTGACCGGCCGGGTGGCGCCTGAGTACTCGGGGATGATTGCCGGGGTCGCCAGTTCGACGCTGCAAATCAGCACGGCGTTGAGCGTGGCGTTGATCGGCGGGGTGTTCTATAGCCTGCTCGGCACCCACACCGACCCAGAGGCGATTACCCACGCCTTCATGATCGCGCTGCTGTGCATCGCACTCTGTCTGGGGGCGGGCATGGTGCTGAGTGTCACGCTGGTCCGCCAACCTGCCGCGCCTGCAATCAAAACCGCGGCGGGTTGAGTCGGCCAACGCTGCTGAACTCGCGGTCGCGTTCCAGGGGCAGCCTTTGCACCTGTTCTGCATTCCAGCACCGCGCCCACTCGTAAGCGTCACTTGGCCGCAAGGCACATCCTGAGGTCATCCAGCAATCCAGGCCCCTTTGGCTCCCAGCCCAGACGCTCGCGGGTCTTGGCATTGGAAGCGGACATGTCCTGGCCGGCAAACGCTGCCATCCAGCCGAAATGCGCAGCGGCTTCTTCGGCCGACAGGGACACCGTCGGCAGGCCAAGTCCCTGGCCGATGGCGCAGGCGATGTCGCGGGCGGCGATGCCCTGTTCGGCGGTGGCGTTGTAGCGGGCGCCGGGCTGGTGTTTTTCCAGCGCCAGGCGGTAGAGGTGGGCGGTGTCGGCCACGTGGGCGGCAGACCATTGCTCAAGGCCTTCGCCGACGTAGGCTGATACGCCTTTTTGCCGCGCCAGTTCAATGAGGTAAGTCACCAGCCCCTGCTTGACCGTGTCGTGGATCTGCGACAGGCGCATGACCACGACGTTGAGGCCGCGTTGCTTCAGGGCTTCGCCGGCCAGTTCCGAGGCGATGCGAGGGTGAGGGTGGTGCGGGTCGAAGTGATCTTCGTCAGCCGGTTTGCCCGCTGCGTACGCGCCCATCGCCGTACCCGAGGTGATGATCAACGGACGATCAGAACCCTCCAGCGCCGCGCCCAGTGCGCCGATGACGCGGGCGTCCTTCTGGCAGTTGTCGGCGAAGTGGGCGAAGTTGTGATCGAACGCGGTGTGGATCACCGCGTCGCATTGTTCGGCGCCTTTTTGCAGACTGGCCAAGTCTTCGATGTCGCCGCGATGGGCCGCGGCGCCCGTTCTGCGCAGAGCCTGTTCACCTTCATCGGAGCGGGTCAGTCCCAGCACTTGATGGCCTGCGTCGAGCAACTCCCGGGTGACCCGGGTGCCGATGAAACCGGTGGAGCCTGTCAGAAATACGCGCATCGGTGGATTCTCTCTTTGCTCAAAGCACCAGCCTGCGCGTAGTGTTTATCCGGTTAAAGCCGTGACGTTATCAGGGTATAGCAACTAACAGGGTGGGCCATGTCAGATCAGTCGGTGCAGTTATTGGGAGCCTATTTGAAGGATTGCCGGGCGCGCCTCGATCCTGCGAGCTTCGGCTTTTCCAGCACCCGCAGGCGCACGCCGGGGCTGCGTCGTGAAGAGGTCGCCCAGCGCGCCAACATCAGCGCCACCTGGTACACCTGGCTTGAGCAGGGCCGTGGCGGCGCGCCGTCGTCTGAGGTGCTCAACCGCATCGCCCAGAGCCTGCTGATGACCGAGCCCGAGCGCGAGCACCTGTTCATGCTCGCCTTCGGCCACCCGCCGGAAGTCGTCTATCGCGCTCCCGAAGGCGTGACGCCGCGCCTGCAACGGGTGCTCGACACCTTCACGTTCAGCCCGGCGATCATCAAGACCGCAACCTGGGATGTGCTGGCCTGGAACCGCGCGGCGGTCGCCGTGTTCACCGATTACAGCCTGCTGCCGGTGGAGGATCGCAATATCCTGCGCCTGATGTTCTGCCGCGCCGGCGTGCGCGAGCGGCAGGAGGACTGGGAGAGCATGGCGCGCTTCGTGGTCGGGGCGTTTCGTGCCGATGCCATACGCGCAGGGGCGGCCTCAGAGGTGAGCAAACTCGCCGAAGAGCTGTGCCTGCTCAGCCCGGAATTCGCCACCTTCTGGCGTGACAACGATGTGCGCGTGCACGGCGAAGGCACCAAGCGCCTGCGCCACCCGAGCATGGGCGTGATCGAACTGGAGTACTCGGGGTTTGCAGTCGATGGCCGACCGGATCTGGGAATGATCGTCTACAACCCGGCGACAGAGGTCGATGCGGACAAGATCCGCTCGTTGCTGGACAATCAGTAACGGCTATTTCCAGACCACCGCGCTGACGTCCAGCCTCTTGGGCAGCAGGCCGTTGGCGTAGAACAGATCGGCCGTGGCCTGTTGCGCCGCGACGATGCCCGGTGTGATCGGCAGGATCGGCGACGCCGGGCGGTTGTCCATGTAGCGCTCGATCACAGGCGCAGGCAGCCCCATCGACCGGGTCAGGATGTCCAGGCTCAACTGGCGCTGGCTGCGAGTCAGGGCTTCGGCGGCACTCAGTTGAGCGAGCAGGTCCTTGATGAACGGGCCGTTGTCGGTGACGAAGGCACGGCGAGCGGTGTAGACCGGCCCCGACAGGTCCAGCCCGGTGCCGTCGGCCAGCAGACGCGCCTGCCCAGCACTCAATGCCAGCGAGGAGAAGGGTTCCCAGATCGCCCAGGCGTCGACGCTGCCTTGCTCGAAGGCCGCCCGCGCATCGGCGGGGCTCAGGTAAACCGGCTGGATGTCCTTGTAGCTCAGGCCGGCCTTTTTCAGCGCGCGCAGGATCAGGTTGTGTGAGCTGGAGCCTTTCTGGAACGCGACCTTCCTGCCTTTGAGATCCGCCACCTGATGCACTGGGCTGTTCTTGGCCACCAACAGCGTCTCGGCTTGGGGCTTGGGTGGCTCGGCGCCGATGTACAGCAGGTCGGCGCCTGCGGCCTGGGCGAACAGCGGCGGGATATCGCCGGTGGAACCGACGTCCAGCGCGCCGATGTTCAGCGCTTCGAGCATCTGCGGACCGGCGGGGAATTCGATCCACTGCACCTGAGTGCCGGGGAAGTGTTTCTCCAGCAGGCCTTGCTCCTTGGCTAATACCAGCGCAATCGAGCCTTTCTGATAACCGATGCGCAGCGACGCCGGCTCGGCAGCACTGGCAAGGTGGGGCAAGATCAGGGTCAGCAGCAGAGTGCACAGCGTGCGCAATGATTTCATCGAGTGTTCTCGTGTTTGAAGGCGGTATCGAAGAAGCGGTTGGCCGGGCGCTTGAGCCCCAAGTGTTCGCGCAGGGTGGTGCCGCTGTAATCGTGGCGAAACAGCCCGCGACGCTGCAGCTCGGGCACCACTTTGTAAGCGACGTCTTCAAGGCCACCCGGCAGGTGCGGCACCAGCACGTTGAAGCCGTCGGCGGCGCCTTGCTCGAACCACGCCTGCCAGTGATCGGCGATCTGGCTCGCGGTGCCGATCACGCTGAAATGCCCACGGCCTCCGGCGATGCGACGCCCCAGTTGGGCGAGGGTGAGGTTTTCGTCCTGTGCCAATTGCGTCAGCAGCGCCTGACGACTCTGCTGGCCGCTTTGTGTCAGGGGCAATTCAGGTAGCGGCTCATCCAACGGGTAGCCCGACAGGTCGAAGTTGCCGAGCATGCGCCCCAGCAGCGCGACGCCAACCTCAGGTTCTACCAGTTCCTGAAAGGCTTCGAATTTCTCCCGTGCCTGCGCCTCGCTGTCACCGACCACGACGAACATGCCCGGCATGATTTTCAGGTCATCAGGATCGCGCCCGAAGGACGCCGCGCGGGTTTTCAGGTCCCGGTAAAACCCCTGAGCCGCGGCCAGTGAGGGCTGTGCGGTGAACACCACCTCAGCGGTTTGCGCCGCCAGTTGCCGCCCGGCTTCGGAGGATCCGGCCTGCACCACCACCGGCTGACCCTGGGGCGAGCGGGCAACGTTGAGCGGGCCTTTGACCTTGAAGTGCTCGCCGTGATGATCGAGCACATGCAGGCGAGCGGAGTCGTAATACTGCCCGCTGGCCTTGTCGCGCACAAAGGCGTCGTCCTGCCAGCTGTCCCACAGCCCCGTCACCACCTGATGAAACTCCCGGGCGCGGCTGTAGCGCTGGGCATGTTCGATGTGCTCGTCGCGGCCAAAGTTCAGCGCCTCGGCAGCGGCATCGGAGGTCACCAGATTCCAGCCTGCGCGCCCGCCGGAAAGATGGTCCAGCGAAGCGAACTTGCGGGCGATGTGAAACGGCTCGTTGTAGCTGGTGGTGGCAGTGACGATCAGGCCGATGCGTTCGGTGACCGCACTCAGGGCCGAGACCAGCGTAAGGGGCTCGAAGTGGTCCGAGCGCGCCATACGACTGGCGATGTCGCCCGTCGCGGCGGCTACGCTGTCGGCGATGAACAGCGTGTCGAACTTCGCGGCTTCTGCCACCTGCGCCAGGTGCTTGTACTGCTTGAAACTCAGGCCCGCGTCGGCGGGCACCTCGGGGTGGCGCCACGCCGCGACGTGGTGCCCGGTGGCCATCAGAAAAGCGCCCAGTTTCATCTGCCGTGAAGGCTTGCTCATTGCGATTGCCTGCTCATGAAAAGTCCTTGTCGTTCCGGCGGCTCATGCCGTTAGAAATCCTTGCGCACCTGCACGCCGAAATAGCGCTCGTCATCCCGAGGCACAGCGCGGTAGATGTAGCCGGTGCCGCTGGCGAGCAAGGGTGAATAGGATTTGTCGGTGAGGTTCTTGGCCAGCAGCGCGACGCGCCAGCCGTTGCCGTAATCGGCGATGGCCGCGCTGGCGTTCCACAGGCCGTAGGCGCCTTGCTTGGTGTCGGGGTTCTGGCTGATGTCGTACTGCACTTCGCTTTGCCAGCTGTAATCGGTGCCCAGCTCGATGTCCAGACCGTTGTCCAGGGGGATGGTGTAGTCGGCGCGTACGTAGCTTTTCCAGTCCGGGGCGAAGGGCAGGGTCTTGCCGTTCACGTCGCAGGACGCCGCCGCGCCCACCGGGCAACTGAACTGATCGATGCGCGCTTTGGTGT
>CAURWS010000339.1:0-5104 GCA_963528485.1 uncultured Pseudomonas sp.
GGTTGAAGATGTTCAGCTCCATCGCCTCCCACAACCGGTTGGCAATAGTCTCCGAGGTATCATTCTCATGGGTGCGCAGCAGGGTTTCCTGACGAGCCCAGACGCCTTCCAGCTCATCCATCTGCACGCGCCCGGCCGGAACGCCGTGGATGAGGAATTCGATACCGGTCAGCACATCGAAAAAAGCCTGATTGTAAAACGGCATTTCAACGAACTGGCGCTGACCGAACACCCGCTCGACCGGACTGAATACGTCTGTCCAGCGGGACTCCACGATAGGGGTGACCGTCAACGAACGGCGCTCACTCAAGCAGTCCTTGAGATTCTTGAGGCCCGACAAGGCGAGTTGCGTGCGCTCGGCCGCGTTCAGATCGCCGCATGCGCTGTCCAGCGAGCCGAGAAACTCAGCGAAAGACTGACGCGCCATGGCGCCGGTCGCCGTAACGTCGCTCAACGCACTCAACAGATCGCCATGGTCACCTCGCTTTTCATCGTCCAGCTCAAAAAGCGCATAAGGCGTGGGTAAAATGCGCGCTTTGGCGTTGCTGAGCAGAAACCAGGCGTGACCGAACTCCTGGAATTCGGTGCGGGTGCCCTGTGGTAATGCCGCGTACCAGCGTTGGAGCAGCGTGGTGCGTGTGACTGCGTGAAACGGCGGCAGATATTCGTCAAAAAACTCCGCTACACGCTGGCGGACCGAATCCTGGGCGAAGTCTTCACGGACTTTCTTGTCACGACGGAAATACTCAACCCGGTCGCTGTGACTGGCATACATCATCGAGTAGCCATGGCAAAACCCGTACTCGGCGTGCTCGGCCAGAAATTGCACGGACTGACTCAGACCGTCGTGTGTCAGAAAATCATTGTCGTCGGCAAAAACGATAAAAGATGTCGTCACCTGCTCAACAGCAAAGGCGATCTTCTGTTGCCGCGCCTGCCCATGAAACTGCGGTACATGCCGGTAATCCACCTGCGCGAGCGTTTGCGCCAATTCGCTGGCGGGCGCTTGCGAAGAGTCGATGACCAGCACCCGGCAAGGCAGTTCGGCGTAGTACAGCATGGCGCGGCGCAGGAAAGCAGGCCGGTCTTCGGTAAGCAGTACAAGCGTCAGTTGTTCATTGATCGGCATGGGGTTTCCTAAGACTTGACGACGGTGCATGACGTATTTCCGCAGGCGACGAATTGAACGTCGTTCGCCCGGTTCTGTTCGGATGCGCCTGGTCCACGCAGCGCGGGATTTATGGCGTTTGAGGGGGAACTTGCAGGAAACGCGCCAGCTCCGCGAAGCGGCGCTGGCGGCACAGGACAGGTGTCAGTCGGCCAGCCAGCCGTTGACCCAACTCAGCAGGTTGTCGCCACGCAACATGTAGTCGCTCAGGACGATTTCGCGAAGCTCGTCACCCATGCGGTAGCTGGCGTCCGGGTCGGCCAGGTGCATACGAATGGCCTGCAACCATTCTTCGGTGCTGTTGGTGGTCACGCGAGTGCAGGGCAGATAGCCGTGATACGCCTTGGTGTCGCTACAGATGACCGGATAGCCACACACGCCGTACTCCAGCAGCCGCAGGTTGCTCTTGCAGTCGTTGAAAATATGGAACTCCAGCGGCGCCAACGCCAGGTCGAGATTCAGGCTCGCCAGTTTGGCCGGGTAGTCCGCCAGGCTGATGGACGGGTGAAACTCTCGCAGATACGGCCGCAGCGGCTCTGGACACATGCCGAAGAATACCCAGTCGACCTCATCGGCCAGTTCACGTACCACCTCGGCGATCACTTCCAGATCGCCAGCGTGGCTGGTCCCGCCCCCCCAACCGACACGAGGCTTTTCCGAGGTCCGGCGCCTGCTGCGACCGGCCAGTCCCTGCCACATTTCCACGGCCAGCATGTTGGGCACGACCCGGATGTCATGGTGCATGCCCGACAATGCATCGGCCAATGGTTCGGTGGACACCACAACCCGGTCACAAAGGGACGTGCCGCGACGCACCAGACTTTCCATCTGTTGCGAGTCGGGCATGTTGCGCATGTGGCCATTCTTTTTCGGCACGCTGACCACGTAGTCGTCCAGCTCATAGATGCGTCGAGCGCTGGAGTACGTCTTGATGTTCTCGATCTCGTTGATCATCGCCTCGCTGTAGCGCCCTTGCAGAATGATCACGTCCGGGGACTGGCGTTCGAGTTCGATGATCGTCGGCACTTCGTAGCTGATGCGCCCGACGATTCGGCCTGCCGCCTGCAACTCTGTAAACGGCTGGGTCATGCGGTAGTGACCGATGGCCGAAGCGTTCAGGGGCACCGCCAGTACGCTGGGTAACTGGCGACTGGCAAAGGGATTCCAGCCATTGCGCAACCCCGGCTCAAGACCGAAATTAAGCCCCGACAACGAGAGGTTGGGATTGTAGGCCGGGTCTCTGGCAATCGAGGGCAGCCAGCGCTTGAAGAACAGCTTCTCTTGCGCGAGCCGCTCGGGCTCCGACAGTGGCGGCTGCACCACCTCGTGATCGCCCAGCGCTACGCGTGCATAAGGCGTCCAGACCACCAGATAGCCTGCCTCGCGAGCCCGCAGGCAAAGATCGACCTCGACAAACGCCTTGGTGCTCAGACGGCTGTCCAGGCCTGCGATGTCATCGAACACCTGCTTGCGTATCATCAGGCATTCGTCGCTGACCGCACTGAGGTTCTGAACGACCTGCAAGCGCTGCATATAACCTGAGGCGCTCATCGGTTCGCCTGCGAACGGAACCGCCGCAGCGCCTCGCAACCCCAGGACCAGCGGCCCCCGGACCACCAACCCTTGAGCGTTGAAGATTTTGGCGCCCACGATGGCGACTTCCGGGCGCTGGGCGTGTTGAAGCATTTCATGCAACCACTGGCCGTCCGTGATCACCGCGAACGTGTTGAGCAACAGCAGGTATTGACCGCGCGCCTGGGTGGCTGCGAAATCCTGCTGCGCGGCCAGGTTCACGTGCTGGCGGGCATCGAGCACGCGCACCTTGTCACCGCCCCACTGCTCGATTCCCGCGAGCCAGTTGCGCGTGTCCGGCTGCTCGCTGCCGCCATCGACGATCAGCAGCTCGTAGTGGCCGTAAGTGGTCCGCTCCAGCACCGTTTCGACACAGCGCTGCAAAGCGGCCAACTGATCCTTGAGCACGACGATGATGGAGACCAACGGCTGATCGTCATGCAGATAGTCGATGCGATTACCCAGCATTGCCGTGTCGTGACGCAGTTCAGAAGGCACGTTCAGGCGTGACAAATGGGCTTGCACCACACGCCCGTCCTGCTCGCGCACCTGTGCCGTTGCCAGCCATTGCGGGTAGGTGAGTCGTGATTCAAGAACAATTTCCGCGATATGACCGATGCAATCGGCCCCCTCGCCTTCGACCAGTCGCCACAGCATGTCGTGGGGCGCCAGTTCGGCAAAGTCAGGGTTGAAACCGCCCAGGGCCAAAAGGGCGTCACGCTCAAAGGCCAGGGCCCGACCTACGTACGGGTAGCTGCGCAAAAGGTCGAGGTTGAAGTCAGGCTTGAACACCGGCTCCGCCGACTCACCCGCCCGCAACGCGCCCTCGTCGCTGTAGACGCAACGCAGTGCCGGGTCGGTGGCGACACGTTCGGCGAGCATCAACAACGCTGACTTGACCAGCCGGTCGCCCGAACGCAGCAGATAGAACCACTGAACGGTGTCCAGTTGCGCCAGCGTCTGATTGAGCTGAGCAGACCCGTCTTCCTGCAACGGCATGTACAAGACACGCTCGTCGAGTCGTGCACGTTCACAATTGGCCGACAGCACCAACACCATTTCCGGCGGGTAGAGCTGGGCCTGAAGGCTTTCAAGGGTGTCGCGAAGACTCGCGCCGCCTTCGTCACGATCCAGGATCACGGGCAAGATTCTGGGCTGACAAGACCAGCCCGCCAAGCGGTCTGGCAACAGCGTTTCATGCAGTGGCGAGAAATTCCGGCACGCCAGCCACTGGGCGTAAAACTCACCGAAGCTCTCCGTGTCACAGCCCACTTTCCAGCTTTGGGTCGTCTGGATGTTGCCCAGCGCACGACTCAACGCAAGCTCTTCCCAAGGGCGAGGTGACTCGCCAGCCCGCCCCATGTCGACAATCCGCACCCAGCCCTTGGCCGGTGCCGACTCGCTGCCACGGGCCTTGAGCATGCTCACCAGCCACTGCATCTCGGTGCCCAACGCCTCGCGCATCGGCTGTTGGCGACTCAAGCGCTCGGGGTACAAGCGTTCAGCGCTGAGAATCTGGTTCAGCACCGCCATGTTGCCGCGACGCAACAGGCAGATGTACAGCGCCAGATCCAGTTGCGCCGCGAAGCACTGGCCGGGGGTGGTCAACGCTGGCAGAAACTGTTCAAGATCCGATCGACGAAACAGCGAGGCGCTGAATCCGCCGAGAAAGTTGACCGGGAACCCTTCGAAGATTTCCAGCAGGTCCGATCCTTTGAATACGCACGAAGAGCGCGCCAAAGGGCTGTTTTCCAGCCGGGTCGGCAAGACAATGCCATCGGCATCCCAGAAATTGCGCTGCGCCACGACCAGGTTGATGTCGTCATGATCGATCAGCGCTTGGGCCTGATAGCGGATACAGGCCGGAAACAGATGATCGTCGTCACAAAGAAACTTGACGAATTCGCCTCTGGCCTGCGCCAGACACTGCAACACGTTACCGATGAACCCCATCCGTTGCGAGTTGCGCACATAACGCAAGGGCATGGTGGCAACGCCCTCGAACAGGTCAACGATGTTTTTGATCTCATCGCCGCCGGAGTCGTCGCACACCACCACTTCGAAATGGGCGTAGTCCTGGCTCAGGGCGCTGTGTAGCGCACCCTGAAAAAAACGCGGGTTGTAGGCAGGAATGACGATGCTGACGAGAGGAACTGAATTCACGGGCGGACTCACGAGCGGCGCCAGCCCTGAATCAGGGTCGACGTAACCGCTGACGATAACGGTTGAGGCTCGGGTGATACCGGAGTGAGCCGGTATCACCCTGCGATGCGGCGATTACAACTTATTGAACAGGTTCAGCCCTGACAGTTGCGTGAAGACCAGCTGAGAAGCCTGCAGCATGGTTTTCTGCAGGGTCAGGCG
>CAURWS010000340.1:0-5085 GCA_963528485.1 uncultured Pseudomonas sp.
GTGGACTGACCATACGTATTCGCCAGCAAGCCGGCTCCCACAAAAACAGCATCGGCCAGAGAGTACTGCCTGGCTCCCACGCCTTTTGGGCAGAAGCGGGTGGGGCCTTACTTCCCGTACTTCTCCCGCCCCCAGGCAATCATGCTTTCCAGCAAGGTCTTCAACACCACCCGCGTCGGGTCGGCCAGATCCGTGCGGTAGTGGAACGGCACGAACTCTTCCATGTACGTGCTCTGCGCCAGCTCCAGTTGCACCGCATGGATGTTCTCGGCCGGGTTGCCGTAGTGGCGGGTGATGTGGCCGCCCTTGAAGCGTCCGTTGAGCACGTGGCTGTAGTTCTTCGCGCCTGCGCACACTGCTTGAACGCGTTTTTCCAGCTCGGGATCGCAGCTCGCGCCGTTGAAGGTGCCGAGGTTGAAGTCCGGCAGGCGGCCGTCGAACAGGTGCGGGATGTGGCCGCGAATCGAGTGGGCGTCGAACAGCAGCGCGTAGCCGAATTCATCACGCAGGCGCTCAAGCTCGTTGCGCAGGGTGTCGTGGTAAGGCGTCCAGATTTTCTCCAGATACATTGCGCGCTCTTGCTGGGTCGGCACCTGGCCCTCCTTGAACAGCGGATCGCCTTCGAACAGCGTTGATGGGTACAACCCGGTGGTCGCGCCGGCGTACAACGGTTTGTCGTCGGAAGGGCGGTTGAGGTCGATGACGAAGCGCGAATACTCGGCCGCCAGCACGCTAGCGCCCAGGTCATGAGCGAAATCGTAGAGACGCGGGATGTGCCAGTCGGTGTCCGGCAGGCTCACGGCCTCATCCACCAGCCCTTCGCGCACCACCGGCGTCAGATTCAGACCTGGGTGCGGCATGCTGATCAGCAGCGGTACGCGACCGCGAGTGAAACTCAGAACTTTATCCACGGTGTTCTCCCGATTAGAAACGACTTTCCACGCCGTGACGCACGACGCGTTTATCCAGATCCCCGCCCAGCCAATAGGCCAGGTCCGCAGGCCGTTCGATGTTCCAGGCGACGAAATCGGCGACCTTGCCGACTTCCAGCGAGCCATGGCTGTCAGCCAGCCCCAGGGCTTGCGCGGCATGAATCGTGGCGCCTGCCAGGGCTTCTTCCGGGGTCATGCGGAACAGGGTGCAGGCCATGTTCAGCATCAGTCGCAGCGACAGGCCCGGCGAGGTGCCAGGGTTGAGGTCGGTGGCGATGGCGATCTTCACGCCGTGTTTGCGCAGGGCATCCATCGGCGGCAATTGGGTTTCGCGCAAGAAGTAAAAGGCGCCCGGCAGCAGCACGGCGACGGTGCCGGAAGCGGCCATGGCGATGGCGTCTTCCTCGGTCATAAATTCCAGATGGTCAGCCGACAGCGCCTGATAACGCGCCGCCAGACTCGAACCATGCAGCGACGACAACTGCTCGGCGTGCAGCTTCACCGGCAGGCCCAACTGGCCTGCAGTGATGAACACCTGCTCGACCTGCGCAGGCGAAAACGCCAGGTATTCGCAGAATGCGTCCACCGCATCCACCAGGTTTTCTGCCGCCAATGCAGGCAGCATTTCCGAGCAGATGTGGGCGATGTAATCGTCGGCGCGATCCTTGTATTCCGGGGGCAGGGCGTGGGCGGCGAGGCAGGTGGTGCGCACGGTGACCGGGAGTTTTTCCCCCAGTTGGCGCGCCACGCGCAGCATCTTGCCTTCGCTGGCCAGGTCCAGGCCGTAGCCGGACTTGATTTCGATGGTGGTCACGCCATCGTTGAGCAGGTGCTGCACGCGGCGCTCGGCGCTGGCGTACAACTCGGCTTCACTGGCCGCGCGCGTGGCCCGAACCGTGCTGGCGATACCGCCACCGGCCGCTGCGATTTCGGCATAGCTGACGCCTTGCAGACGCTGCTCGAATTCGCCGCTGCGATTGCCGCCGAACACGGTGTGGGTGTGGCAGTCGATCAGGCCCGGCGTGACCCAGGCGCCGTTCAGGTCGACCGTGTCGATGTCGCCCTGATCCGGCAGTTCGTTACGGGGCCCGATCCAGGCGATGAGCGCTCCGTCGGTCACGATGGCGGCGTCCTCGATGGTCGAGTAAGTGCCGTTTGCCATGCTTGCTGCGTGACAGTTAAGCCAGAGCGTTTTCATCAGTGCCTCCAGAAATCGATACGATAGAGAACCTGTGGGAGCCGGCTTGCTGGCGAAAGCGTTGGATCAGGCACTGCAGTGTTGAATGACACACTGCATTCGCCAGCAAGCCGGCTCCCACAGGTGATGAGCCAGTCAAAAAATCAGCGTTAAGCCTGTTGGTTGCGTATGGCCTCGTTCGGCTTCACCCAAACCCGATATGCAATCACCAGCAGCACAATCCACACCGCACCCACCGCCAGCGCGGCCTGGGTGTCCGGGAAGTACCCCAGCACCACAAACACGAACACCATGAATGCAGTGGCGGCCATCGGTGCGACCGGCCACAGCGGCACTGGGAATTTCAGTTGTGCAATTTCGTCCTTGCTCATCGAGCGGCGCATGGCGATCTGCGTGACCAGAATCATCAGCCACACCCAGACCGTAGCGAAGGTGGCGATAGAGGCGATCAGCAGGAAGACGTTTTCCGGAATCAGGTAATTCAACACCACGCCGCAGAGCAGCGCTGCGCCCATCACCAGCACGGTCATCCACGGCACGCCGTTGGCCGACAATTGCGCGAAACCCTTGGGGGCCTGACCCTGTTTGGCCAGGCCATACATCATGCGACCGGCGCCAAAGATGTCGCTGTTGATCGCCGATACCGCTGCCGAGATCACCACAATGTTGAGGATGATCGCGGCCGAGGAAATCCCCAGCTTGTCGAAAATCTGGACGAACGGGCTGCCCTGATTACCGATTTCCTGCCACGGGTACAGCGACATCAGCACGAACAGCGTCAGCACGTAGAACAGCAGAATGCGCAGCGGCACCGCGTTGATCGCACGGGGAATCACCCGCTCAGGATTGCGCGCTTCGCCCGCTGCCACACCAATGATCTCGATGCCGCCAAAGGCAAACATCACCACAGCCAAGGCCGCCACCAGACCGCTGACGCCGTTGGGCATGAAGCCGCCCTGAGTCCACAGGTTGCTCACGTGGCTGACGCTGTCGCCCGCAGACGACCCGATGCCGAACAGCAAAATGCCGAAGCCTGCGAGGATCATCGCGATGATGGCGCCGACCTTGAGCAGCGACAGCCAGAACTCGGTTTCACCAAACACTTTGACGCTGCACAGGTTGAGCGCGCCAATCACGAAAACGATGCCGAGCACCCAGATCCAGCGGGGTACGTCGGGGAACCAGAAACCCATGTAGATCCCGAATGCCGTGACGTCGGCCAGGCAGACGATGATCATCTCGAATGCGTAGGTCCAGCCCAGGACAAAGCCTGCCAGCGGACCCAGGTATTGCGTGGCGTACTCGCTGAACGAGCCGGCCACCGGGTTGCGCACGGCCATCTCGCCCAGGGCGCGCATGACCATGTACACCGCGGCACCCGCGATGAGGTAGACCAGCAGGACAGCAGGCCCTGCCAGTTTGATCGCCGACGCCGAGCCATAGAACAGCCCGGTGCCGATCGCCGAACCCAGCGCCATGAAGCGAATGTGACGGGCGCTGAGCCCGCGTTTCAGATCTGTTGCGTTTTGCGGTTTCATCTCACGCGTTTCCTGGTAGTTCTTTTGCTGTGAAACGATCCGGCAGTGTTGCTCACTCCCACAGATGTTTAGCATCTGCTCGATCATTTCAATGACAGGCCGTCCCTGGCCTGTCCCGATCAGAAGCTCGGCAGCAGGTCAGCGGACACCAGTTCGCTCAGGCAATTGGATGCCAGCAGCGCGGTGGCGGCCTCGATGTCAGGGGCGAAGAAGCGGTCTTTTTCGTAGAACGGGACTTTGCCGCGCAGGGTAGTGCGGGCGATTTCCAGTTTTTCCGAGGTCTTCAGACCATTGCGCAGGTCCAGACCCTGACACGCAGACAGCCATTCTACAGCCAGCACGCCTCGGGTGTTTTCTGCCATTTCCCAAAGGCGCTTGCCGGCGGCCGGGGCCATCGACACGTGGTCTTCCTGGTTGGCCGATGTTGGCAGGCTGTCGACGCTGTGCGGGTGGGCCAGCGCCTTGTTTTCACTGGCCAGGGCCGCAGCGGTCACCTGAGCGATCATGAAGCCGGAGTTCACCCCGCCATTGGCCACCAGGAACGGCGGCAGTTGCGACATGTGCTTGTCCATCATCAGCGAGATGCGGCGTTCGCTCAGCGAGCCGATTTCAGCGATGGCCAGGGCGATGTTGTCAGCGGCCATGGCAACGGGTTCGGCGTGGAAGTTGCCGCCGGAGATCCCTTCGCCCTCGGCTGCGAACACCAGCGGGTTGTCGGACACGGCGTTGGATTCGATGGCCAGTACTTCGGCGGCCTGACGCAGCTGAGTCAGGCAGGCGCCCATGACTTGTGGCTGGCAGCGCAGGGAGTAGGGGTCCTGAACCTTGTCGCAGTCGCGGTGGGATTCGGACACCTGGCTGGCGTCGCCCAGCAGATCGCGATAGGCGGCAGCGGAATCGATCTGGCCGCGCTGGCCACGGGCGGCGTGAATGCGCGCATCGAACGGCGAGCGCGAGCCCAGCACGGCTTCAACGGTCAGCGCGCCGCAGCTCAGGGCGCCGGCGAACAGGTCTTCGCCCTCGAACAGGCCGCGCAATGCGTAGGCGGTCGACACTTGGGTGCCGTTGAGCAGCGCCAGGCCTTCTTTGGCAGCCAGAGTCAGCGGTTTCAGACCGGCCACGGCCAGCGCCTCGACAGCGTTCAACCATTGGCCCTTGTGGCGCGCCTTGCCTTCGCCCAGCAGCACCAGCGACATGTGCGCCAATGGCGCGAGGTCGCCGGAAGCGCCCACTGAACCCTTGAGCGGGATATGCGGATAGACCTCGGCGTTGATCAGTGCGATCAGTGCGTCGATCACCTGACGACGAATGCCCGAGAAACCACGGCTCAGGCTGTTGACCTTGAGCACCATGATCAGGCGCACCAGCTCGTCGCTGATCGGCTGGCCGACGCCAGCGGCGTGGGACAACACCAGCG
>CAURWS010000341.1:0-5081 GCA_963528485.1 uncultured Pseudomonas sp.
TCACCCGCCGATGCTCTACATGGGCTATGTCGGGTTCTCGGTGGCCTTCGCCTTAGCCATCGCGGCCTTGCTCGGCGGTCGTCTGGATGCCGCGTGGGCTCGCTGGTCGCGGCCCTGGACCATCGTTGCCTGGGCCTTTCTCGGCATCGGTATTACCCTGGGTTCCTGGTGGGCTTACTACGAGCTGGGCTGGGGCGGCTGGTGGTTCTGGGATCCGGTGGAAAACGCCTCGTTCATGCCATGGCTGGTGGGCACTGCGCTGATTCACTCCCTGGCGGTCACGGAAAAACGCGGCGTGTTCAAGAGCTGGACCGTGCTGCTGGCCATCGCCGCGTTCTCGTTGAGCCTGCTGGGCACCTTCCTTGTGCGTTCCGGCGTGCTGACCTCGGTGCACGCGTTCGCCTCCGACCCTGCGCGCGGCGTGTTCATTCTGATCTTCCTGCTGATGGTGGTGGGCGGTTCGCTGACCCTGTTCGCCATTCGCGCGCCAGTGGTGAAAAGCCACGTCGGCTTTGGCCTGTGGTCCCGGGAAACCCTGCTGCTGGGCAATAACCTGGTGCTGGTGGTGGCGGCGTCGATGATTCTGCTCGGCACTCTGTATCCGCTGGTGCTGGATGCCCTGAGCGGGGCGAAGATGTCGGTAGGCCCACCGTATTTCAACGCGCTGTTCGTGCCGCTGATGGGTTTGCTGATGTTCGTCATGGCCATCGGCGTGCTGGTGCGCTGGAAAGACACGCCGCTCAAATGGCTGTTGAGCATGCTCGCGCCGGTGCTGGTGGGCAGCGCGGTGCTGGCGGTGGTCGCCGGATTCGCCATGGCCGATTTCCACTGGGCGGTGCTCGCCACCTTCCTGCTCGCGGCCTGGGTGCTGCTGGCCGGCGTGCGCGACCTGCTCGACAAGACCCGCCACAAGGGCCTGCTCAAGGGCATGCGCTCGATGACCCGCAGTTACTGGGGCATGCAGATTTCGCACATCGGCATCGCCGTTGTCGCGCTGGGCGTCGTGCTGTCGAGCCAGAACAGCGCCGAGCGCGACCTGCGTCTGGCCCCCGGTGATTCGGTGGAGCTGGGCGGCTATCAGTTTGTCTTCGAGGGCGCCAGGCACGTTCAGGGCCCCAACTTCACCTCCGATAAAGGCACCATCCGCGTGCTCGACAACGGCAAGGAAGTGACAGTGTTGTATCCGGAAAAACGCCTTTACACCGTGCAGCGTTCGATGATGACCGAAGCGGGCATCGACGCCGGTTTCACCCGCGATCTCTACGTCGCGCTGGGCGAGCCGTTGGACAACGGCGCGTGGGCGGTGCGCGTGCACGTCAAGCCGTTCGTGCGCTGGATCTGGTTCGGCGGTCTGATCACTGCACTGGGCGGGTTGCTGGCGGCACTGGACAAGCGTTATCGGGTCAAGGTCAGGGCAAAGGTGCGTGACGCGTTGGGTCTGTCGGGAGCGGCGGTATGAAGCGTTGGGTGTTGTTGATTCCGCTGGCGCTGTTTCTGGGCCTGGCGGCGTTTCTCTATAGAGGGCTGTATCTGGACCCGTCGGAGTTGCCCTCGGCGCTGATCGGCAAGCCGTTCCCCGAGTTTTCCCTGCCTGCGGTGCAGGATGGCAAAACCCTGAGCCGCGCGGATCTTGTGGGCAAACCGGCGCTGGTCAACGTCTGGGGCACCTGGTGCATCGCCTGCCGCGTCGAACACCCGGTGCTGACCAAGCTGGCGCAGCAGGGCGTGGTGATCTACGGCGTCAACTACAAGGACGTCAACGCCGACGCCTTGAAGTGGCTCAAGGACTTTCACGACCCTTATCAGCTAAACATCAATGACGAAGCCGGCAGGCTGGGGCTGAATCTGGGCGTCTACGGCGCGCCGGAAACCTTCCTCATCGATCGCAAGGGCATCATTCGCTACAAGCACGTCGGCGTGATCGACGAGACCGTGTGGCGCGAGAAGCTGGCCGGTCAGTACCAGGGGCTGGTGGACGAGGGGCGGCAATGAAGCGCTTTCTAGCTGCCGCAGTGTTAGCGCTGGGGTTCACCGGTATCGCCCACGGCGCCATCGACGCCTACACCTTCAAGGACGAGGCCGAGCGCGCTCGTTACACCGAGCTGACCCGCGAGCTGCGTTGCCCGAAATGCCAGAACCAGGACATCGCCGACTCTAACGCGCCCATTGCCGCAGACCTGCGCAAAGAGATCTACCGCATGCTCGGCGAAGGCCAGAGCAATCAGCAGATCATCGACTTCATGGTCGACCGCTATGGCGAGTTCGTGCGCTACAAGCCCGAGCTGAACGCCCACACCTGGCTGCTCTGGTTCGGGCCTGCCGGGCTGTTGCTGGGCGGGGTGCTGTTGATTGGCGTGATCGTTGCGCGCCGCCGTGGCCAGCGTGCCCAGGACGCCGATGTGCTTTCCGACGAGGAGCGTCAGCGCCTCGCCCACTTGCTGGATGAAAACCACGAATGATCGATTTCTGGCTAGCGGCCGGCCTGCTGTTGCTGGTGGCCCTGAGTTTCCTGCTGATCCCTCTGCTGCGTGGCCGTCGCGCCCAAAGCGAAGAAGACCGCACCGCCCTTAACGTCGCGCTGTATCAAGAGCGCCTGGCCGAGCTGCAGACGCAGCAGGCTGAAGGCGTGCTGACGGCCGCGCAAATGGAAAGTGGTCGTGCCGAAGCCGCCCGCGAGCTGCTGGCCGACACCGAAGGCGCGTCGGCCGAGCGGGTTTCGCGTCTGGGCAAGCCGCTGCCATTGCTGGTGGCGGTGCTGGTGCCGGTCATGGGTTTTGCGCTGTACCTGCATTTCGGCGCCAGCGACAAGGTCGAGCTGACCCGGGAATTCGCCCAGCCACCGGCGTCTCTGGCGCAGATGACCGATCGTCTCGAACGCGCGGTCAAGGCCCAGCCGGACTCGGCGGAGAGCCTGTATTTCCTCGCTCGCACCTACATGGCCCAGGACCGTCCAGCCGATGCGGCGAGGATGTTTGAACGCGCCGTCGCGCTGGCCGGGCGTCAGCCGGAGCTGTTGGGGCAGTGGGCGCAGTCGCTGTATTTCGCCGGTAACAAGGCATGGACCCCGCAGATTCAGGCGCTGGCCGATGAAGCCCTGAAGACCGACCCCAAGGAAGTCACCAGCCTGGGGCTCAAGGGCATTAACGCCTTCGAAAGCCAGCATTTCCAAGAGGCCGTGGATTACTGGAAGCGCCTGCTCGCCGTGCTGCCGCCCAACGATCCGTCCCGCGCGGCGCTCGAAGGCGGCATTGCCCGCGCCAGCGATCGACTGGTGGAGAACGGCGGCCAGGTGCAGGATGCCCCCCTGGTGGCCGCGCCCGGCGCGCATCTGAAGGTTCGCGTGATGCTGTCTGACGACCTCAGAGGCCAGGTGCAGCCCGGTGACACGGTGTTCGTGTTTGCCCGCGCCGTGTCCGGCCCGCCTGCGCCGTTGGCGGTCAAGCGGGTGACCGTGGCCGACCTGCCGGTAGAGGTCGAGCTGACCGATGCTGACGCAATGATGCCGCAACTGAAACTGTCGAACTTTCCGGAAGTCCAACTGGTTGCGCGGGTATCCCGCGCAGGCCAGCCCACCTCCGGAGAGTGGATCGGTCGCAGTCAGCCGTTGCCCAGCAACGTGACTGCCCGACAGGCCCTGACCATCGACAGCCCCGATCAGTAGCCCCTCAAGACCTGACCGTGCGGCCCAGACACAGTAGAGAGCACTATGTATCGCGTCGCACGATTTGCCTTGTTGAGTGTGGTGGTGGCCCTGAGCGCGGCCTGTGCGGTCCAGCGCCCCGGGCCGCAGAGTTCGGAGCCGATTCCGACCATGCCGTCGCCTTCGCCGACCCCACAACCGGGAACGCCCCGCACCACGCCACAAACCCCACCGTCGACGCCGATTCCGTCCGGCCCGAAAACCTCGTCCCATTTCGCCCCACCACCGGGTGGCAACAGCCACTGGGACGCGAAGCTGGGCGTGCATGTGCTGGATAAAGTGCCCAACACCTTCTACCGCCAGCGCACCTACTACCGCTGGAACAACGGCTGGACCTGGTCCACCTCGCCAAGCGGCCCGTGGCAGGAAACCGATGCCAGCGGGGTACCGCCGGGGTTGAGTCGCCAGTTCGGTAATTGAGCGTCGCGTCGCCTGGTTGCTGCTTCTGATTCTGCCCGGAGGGCGTAGGAGCGTGGCTTGCCCGCGAAGGGTTGTGTCAGGCACCGCGATACTGACAGGCTCACCACAAGCGCGGGCAAGCGCGCTCCTACAGGAACGTGTTCTGGCGTAAGCCGTCCGGCAAGGCCAAACAAAAACGGCGACCTCAAGAGGTCGCCGTTTTTCGTCCCGCCCAGCGCTTACTTGGCCGGATAGATCTGATCGAACACCCCACCGTCAACAAAGTGGGTCTTCTGCACCGTGCGCCAGTCGCCGAAGGTTTTCTCGACATTGAGGAAGTCGACTTTCGGGAAGCGATCGGTGTACTTGGCCAGCACCGCCGGATCACGCGGGCGCAGGTAGTTCGCCGCAGCGATTTCCTGACCTTCTGGCGACCACAGGTACTTCAGGTAATCCTCGGCCAGGGCGCGCGAGCCTTTCTTGTCGACGACTTTGTCGACCACGCTCACCGGTGGCTCGGCTTCGGCAGAAACGCTGGGATAGACCACTTCGAACTGATCACGGCCAAACTCGCGGGCGATCATTTCGGCTTCGTTTTCGAAGGTCACCAGCACGTCGCCGATGTGGTTGGTCATGAAGGTGGTGGTGGCGCCGCGGCCACCGGTGTCGAGGACCGGCACGTGGCTGAACAGCTGGCCGACGAATTTTTTCGCAGCGGCTTCATCGCCACCGTTCTTCAGGGTGTAGCCCCACGCGGAGAGGTAGGTGTAGCGGCCATTGCCTGAGGTCTTCGGATTGGGTACTACGACCTCAACGCCATCCTTGACCAGATCGTTCCAGTCCTTCAGCGCCTTTGGGTTGCCTTTGCGCACGATGAACACTGTAGCCGAGGTGAACGGCGCGCTGCTGTTCGGCAGGCGAGTCACCCAGTCCTTCGGCACCAGCTCGCCGTTGTCGGCCAGGGCGTTGATGTCGGTGGCCA
>CAURWS010000342.1:0-5064 GCA_963528485.1 uncultured Pseudomonas sp.
GGGTCAGTCCGGGCGTTCTTCTGGCCCGGGCGTTGGCTCGGCGTGCGGGCGTTGAGGAAGGGATCACGCCTGTGCCGGACACATTCGTAAAGCAGGCGCTGCATATTCTGAACGGGCAGATACAGGCGATTCAGGCGGTTCCCCAACTGCGTTTCGATGATTTCGATGAGATCGAAGGCTACCTGGCCAAGGCTACCGATATCAGCCCGGTGTTGATCGATGAGCAAGCGGGGGCAATTACCGCGCAGGTCTCGCGCCTCGATCAATTGCCGGATTGGCTGCGCAATGCCTCGTCTGCCGATCGCCTGGACTACAGCCGCCAGCTCGCGGCGCTGGCCGTTGCAGCCGAACGGGCGAAGGGAAAATCCTGGGACGATGACTTGCCGCCGCTGCTGGAGTACGCCAGGAAAGTCCTGCAGGATGCTGTGCGCCAGGATCACCCGGATCTGACCTGGCTGACCCTTGATGACGTCACGGTGCACATCGACAAGGTCGTCGCCGCGGCGATCCCGTCAGCCGGGCAGGTCATTGCAGTCGGCGGCGTTGAGCATCAGCAGATGAGTGTCGCCCGTTTTGCGCTGGGCAACCTCTGCGCCATTGCGGCCGGCACCCTCAGGCTGTCGATGCGCGATGGAGGACCGCCGCCGTCCTGGCTGACGGTCGATTACCTCAAACAGCTGGTGGTGCGCGTCGACATTGGCGGCACTTATCCCGCGCTCGTGCGCGCTCGCTTGATCACCGACCCCGCCGAGGCGGCGCGGCGCCTGCGTCTATTTGCCGATCAGTTGCGTGTGCAACTGCCGCTCAAGGCGCTGGAGCAGAAAATACGTGGCGAAGGCGGGCTGACCCAGGCCGGATATCGTCGCGTCTGTCGGTTGCTCACGCCTTCGTACACGTCGGCCGACGACACGATCCTGCGCCCGCTGGCCTGGGTCGCCATGCCAGGCGCGGTGGCCGATGAGGTTTGCAACATGTTCGTCATCGGCGCCCAGGACACGGCGGTCGGGCCCTTCGTGCTGTATCGCCCGCTCGCCCGGCCGTCGCTCATGGAGTTCCCCACCTGGTCGCACCTACGCGATGCCATCGCCAAGGCGGGCGAACTGCAGGATGACGTGCTGCCCTGGATGAGCGAACGGGGGCGGCGGATTTACGCCAATGGTGGCTTCGATCAGCCGCACACGGTGCGCTTCGGACTGGGCTCGGAGTTTGCCTCTATCGACAGGCCCGCCCCTGCGCAACTGAGCACCGCCGTTGTTCAGGGGGATCTGATGCAGGTGCTGTTCAATGCCAATGCCCGGGCGCTGGTGGAGCTTGCCGATCAAGCGTCGGTGTCCAACGCCGAAAGCCGCTGGGCGCTGCTTGAGCGGGCTGGGTGGCTTGGGCTGGATCTGGTCATGCCGTTTCTTTCCGGGGCGGTGGGCAATGCGTTGTGGCTGGTGCAGCTGATGGGCGCGGTGGATCAGGTGCTGGTGGCGCAAAAACGACATGTCGGTCGTGAACAGCGGCAGGCCTGGAATTCGCTGGTGCTGACGATCTCGATGATCCTTCTGCATCAGGGGTTCGCCCCCCGTTTGCAGGCGTCATCGAGGCTGGATGAGATCGAATGGGGCAACCTTGAGCCTGAAGCGGCCGAACGACCCCCTGTTGAGCGACCCCAAGAACAGGTTCGGCAACTGGATTTCTCCTGGTCCAGCCTTCAGCACACGCTGACCCCCGATCAGGCTCAACGGCTTGAGCGTTTGAGGGTTGTGCCTGAGCCCGCGCTGACACAGCCTTCTATCGAGCCCGGCAGGGAAGGTCTGTATCTGCACGAGGGGCAGTGGTGGGTGCGGCTGGACAGCGGCGTTTATCAGGTGGGCTTCGGCGACGATGAGGTCTATGTGCTCGGCCCGCAGGCGTCAGATTCCAGAGGACCCAGGCTCAAGCGTGTCGGCCAGGGCTGGACACTGGATCTGTCACTGGGGCTGCGCGGTGGCGGTCCGAAACGCAGTGCCCGGCAAGTCGCGCTGGAGAACGCGCAGAGGCTCAAGCAGGTGATCGAGCGTGACGCTGTGCTCGAACAACACAAGAAGGTGCTCTATCAACGTTTCGTCGGATGGAACACAACCTGCCGGGGTGCGGCGGGGCAGCTGTCGGCGCGGGTCTACGACCAGATCGAGAAGGACCTGGTCGAGCTTCGCGCCATTGTCGAAGAGAAGCAGCGCCTGCAGGCGTCATTGCGGCCCGCTGACCGGGCGCCCGAGTCAGTGATGGTGGCAATTCTGCGCGGGTTGGTCAGGCGTATCGCCTTCTATGAGGGCGTGCTGCTGCAGAACCTGGTCAAGCTGGCCCGCGCCCAGATGAATCAACTGGATGCCGTTTCGGTGTCAGCGGTGACGCCGCAGAACGTCGACGGCTATGTAAGGCTGTTCGAAGACATGCTGGCAATCGAGGAGCGAGGCGCCAACTGGTCGGGACAGCGCGAAGCGTTCTGGCAGCAGCTGCGTGATGTGCCCAAGGTGGGCGAGAGCGCCTGGCGCGAAGAAGTCCTGGAGCTGTTGCGCAGCAACGTGTTCACCCACCTGGACTGGCGTGCGACACGGCTGTGGTCGTTGCTGGAGTTGAGCTTTACCAGAGATATCGTGCTGTCGAAGGAAGGCGGCGCCGAGCTCAAGGGGCTGCGCACGGACGACCGTCTGCACGCGGCAGTCTGCTCGCAGATCGAGCTTGAAAAACCCAATGACTACAGCCTCGCCGAGCAGATCGACGTGCTGGAAAGCTCATTGCGCGAGTACGAACGCGGCATGCTGGTCGCGACCTGCGCCCAGGAAGCCCTGCCCGAGGCGTTCGATCCGGTGCGTTTCGGGCGCTTTCTCGAGGAGTTCAGATGGATCTCGGACCGGGCCGAAAAGCGCCTGTCGGATCTGATTCGTGAGAGCACCGAGCCCCCGGCGCGGGCGTCCGAGTATGCACCACGGGTGCGGCAGCCGCGCAAACGGGTGTTCAAGACCCGCGCGCAGCGCACGCTGGTCGGGCAGCTTCGCGAGGGTGAACCGGACATGCCGGGTGCGGTGGTGGACGTCACGCAATCGATGGGCGAAACGGTGATCGAGACGTATCACCTTCACGAGAACGGCGAATGGGTCGAAGTCGTGTCGCCACCCCGGCCTGAGCGTCATCAAGCCAGGGTGGCGGTAGCGGAGCTCAAGCGTCAGGCAGCGGCGTCGCTGGCGCGGGTCGACTCGGACATCGGCAGCGCCCGGCGACAGTCCCGGCGTGTCGATGAGCCTGCGGACATGCAGGACATTCTGGTGCACAAGGCTGATCGCTTGAGCGCGTTGGCAGACCAGCTCGCAGACGCGGCGGCGGATGACCCGCCTGCGCAGGCGGTCGTTGAAGCCTTGAGATCAGCGGCATTACGGCTGGTCGCCGAAGGCCGTACGCTGCGCATCGCCATGATCAAGGCCCAACCTCCGACCGCAGCGCGGCTGGCGTATCTGGCCCAGGAACAGGAAGTCGACATCGCGCGCTTCGAGGGGCGCAAGAATATGTCGGGGTCCAGGCGAAACGACTTTCTGCAGGAATACGTCATTCGCAACAAGGATCAGCGCGTGCTGTGGTGGGCGCATTTTCATTACGCCAGCGAAGGGGCCAATGCCTCGGCGTTCACGGCGGCGCACCTGAAACTGCCCGAACAGCGATTCATCGGCTACAAGGCGCAGGTCAAGGCGGCGAAAGACGACAAGGAAGTGATCCGCGTGTACCGCAGCGCGATCGGCAAGGACGTCGCGCAGCGGTTGTTCCTGAATCTGGCAGGTTAGCTTATTTAAGCAGCGCTTCACGCAGGTCGGTAGACAGACCGTCAGGCGCCAGCCAGATCGCGAAATACACCTTCGCCAGTTCCGGGTCGGGGCTGGCGAAGATGACGTGGCCGTTGCGGGTCAGGTTCAGGCCATCGCTGCGGTCCCAGCTCAGGTCATAGCGGTCGCCTTGTTTGATGTCCTGAAAGCTTCTGTGCAGCCGCTCGAGTTCAGGCCTGAGGCGGGCCAGGGTTTCCTTGGTCTGCTGTTTGTCCAGGGCGGCGTTGGCGGCCTTGATCACGTCGTCGCGGTCGATGTCGCGAAAGTAATACAGCTCGAGTTTTTGTGGCGACTGGGTGATGGCAGCCTGTTTGGCAGAGACCTTGGGTTCGGCGTAGAAGGCGGCGGCGTATACGTCGGTCCACAGGTAGGTGAGGATCGCCTGGTTCTTGCGCTCGAGCGGCGGGGACTGTCCGTCGAGGCGGGCAGGGAAGTCGGCTTTTTTTAGCAGGTCTGCCTGGGAGGCCATGGCCAAAGGGCTGAGGGTCAGGCCCAGGATGAGGAGCCAGTGGCTGAAGCGGGGGCGCATGGATGGGTGCCTTTTCGTTCGGAAATGGGTTCGGATTTGTAAGGGTATGACAGATTTGGTTCGGGCGGGTTGTCTCGGGGACACTTGGGTACCTGGTGTTTTTCAAGTAACCGGCCGAAGGTGGAGCGCTTCTGCCGTTAGGCAGAACCCGCCAGCGCCCCTGAAAAAACGGATAAACACGCAAAAACCACGATAAAAATTACCACCCAAACCCACAAATTCTCAGCTTTTGTTGTGATTCCACCCCCGGACAGATTTATCATCCGCACACTTCAGCGTCTGAAGGGCTGCTCCAGCCACTCAAACGCCACGTGACGCAGCCACAATTGGCATGCGACGCGACCAAGGGTTAATGTTCGCCGCGACGCGGGACGATTAGACTGCGCCGCGAGTTTTGTTCTTCATGTCGCCGGTGTGCGGCGTGACTTAGCCGGAGATGCCAGCGTGGCGTCTCGGCCTGTTCTGAGGAGTGCGCATGGCTGTCTACAACTACGACGTAGTGGTGCTGGGTTCAGGCCCGGCGGGAGAAGGGGCGGCAATGAACGCTGCCAAGGCTGGGCGCAAGGTAGCCATGGTCGACAGCCGTCGGCAGGTCGGCGGCAACTGCACCCACCTGGGCACGATTCCGTCCAAGGCGCTGCGTCACTCGGTCAAGCAGATCATCCAGTTCAACACCAACACCATGTTCCGGGCCAT
>CAURWS010000343.1:0-5057 GCA_963528485.1 uncultured Pseudomonas sp.
TTTTTTTTTTTTTTTTTTTTGTTATCCTTTTGTTGCTTGCTGGGTTCCCGTGGTTTTTTTTTTATGTGCTGTTTTTGTTTGGTGCCAAATCCCCGTTGCGCGGGCACCCCCGCTACTACAGGGTGTGATCAATCATTTCGCGTTCTGAAACCTGCCCCTGCATGCCGCTCAGGCAGCCGCGCATCGCCGTCGGCAAACAGCTTTTCGCGCAAGGTGCCGTGCTCGTAGGCGGTCTTGTAGGAGCCGCGCCGTTGCAGCTCGGGGATTACCAGGTCGATGAAGTCCTCGTAGCTTTCCGGGGTAACGATGCGAGTCAGGTTGAAACCGTCGAGGCCGGTCTCGGCGATCCACGATTCCAGCTCGTCGGCGACCTGCGCAGGCGAGCCGATCACGTTGATGTAGCGACCGCCCAGCGCGTGCTGATCCAGCAATTTCTGCCGGGTCCAGTCGTTGTTCTTGAGGATTTTCGTCGCCGACTGAATGGCGTTGCCTTTGACATGCTGGATCGGCTCGTCCAGCTCGTAGTCCGCGAAATCGATGCCGGTCGAGGCTGAAAAATGCGCAAGCCCGGCCTCGGCGCTGGCGTACTGCAGGTACTCGGCGTACTTGGCCTGGGCGGCTTCTTCGGTGGTACCGACGATGACGTTCAGGCCCATGAAAATCTTGATGTCGTCCGGGTTGCGCCCCGCCGCGACAGCGCTGGCGCGCACCTTGTCGACCTGTTCCCGGGTCGCCGGTTTGTTCTGGCCGCTGATGAACACGCACTCGGCGTTGCTCCCCGCGAACTGCAGGCCACGATCGGAACTGCCCGCCTGGAAGAGCACCGGCGTGCGCTGCGGCGACGGCTCGCAGAGGTGATAACCCTCGACCTGATAGAACTCGCCGTGATGGCGCACGTCATGCACTTTCTCGGGCTGCGCGTAGATGCGCGCCTGGCGGTCTTCGATGACCGCATCGTCCTCCCAGCTGCCTTCCCAGAGCTTGTACAGCACCTCCAGGTATTCGTCGGCCTGGTCGTAACGGCGGTCGTGCTCGATCTGCTCCTTGAGGCCCATGGCCTTGGCAGCGCTGTCCAGATAACCGGTGACGATGTTCCAGCCCACGCGACCGCGGGTCAGGTGATCGAGGGTCGACATGCGCCGGGCGAACAGGTACGGCGCCTCATAGGTGAGGTTGGCGGTCAGGCCGAACCCGAGGTTTTTTGTGACCGCTGCCATGGCCGAAACCAGCAGCAGCGGGTCATTGACCGGGAGCTGGATCGACTCTTTGAGCGGCACGTTGATCGACTTCTGATACACGTCGTAAACGCCGACGATGTCGGCGATGAACAGCCCGTCGAACAGGCCGCGCTCCAGCAGTTGCGCGAGATTCGTCCAGTATTCGAGGGTCTTGTACTGGGTCGAGGTGTCGCGCGGGTGCGTCCAGAAACCATGGTTGATGTGGCCGATGCAGTTCATGTTGAACGCATTGAGGAGGATCTTTTTCTTGCTCATCAGATCGTCCCCCGGCGCGGTGGATTCACCTCGTTGAGGTAAAAGTTGCCGATGGCGTGGTATTTCCAGCGCACCGGGTCGTGCAGGGTGTGGACCCGCGCGTTGCGCCAGTGACGATCCAGACCATGCTCGGCCAGTGTCGATTGCGAACCGGCCAGTTCGAACAGCGTACTGCCGGCGGCCAGCGAAATTTCCGTGCTGATGGCGCGGGCTTCGGCCACGGCAATCGAGGCCTGGGCCACGTTGTCAGCGGTGCTTTCGGCCTGGGCGCGATCCAGGTATTGGCCTGCGCGTTCCAGCAGGGCTTCGGCGGCGTGCAGCCGAATGCCGAGCTTGCCGAAACTGTGCAGGGTCAGCGGGTCATCGACGGCTTTTTCGATGCCCGAATCGATCCAAGGGCGCGTGCGCGTACGCACGAAATGCAGCGCGTCTTCGAAGGCTGCGCGGGCGACGCCGGTGTCGATGGCGGCGTGAAGGATCTGCGCCAGCGGGCCGACGGTGGTCGGGCGCTCGAAGGCGGTCTGGAACGGCACCACATCTTCATCGCTCACATAAACATTCTCGAACACCACCGAACCGCTGCCGGTGGTGCGCTGGCCAAAGCCGCTCCAGTCGTCGATCACGCTCAGCCCTTCGGCGTCAGCGGGCACGAAAGCCAGTTGCTGAATACCGTCGTCATCGATCACCGATGTCGGGATGCGCTGGGCGTAAATCGCCCCTGTGGAGTAGAACTTGCGGCCGTTGATGCGCCAGCCTTTTCCGTCGCGACTCAAGCGAGTGGTGCGATCGTGGGCAGTCCTGGTGCCCAGTTCAGCCAGGGCGTTGCCGAAACGCTGACCCGCGAGGACTTCGGCATACAGGCGCTTCTGTTGCTCAGGGCTGCCGTTCACGCGCAGCACCTCGAGGGCGTAGAAATGGTTCTGCGGAATCTGCCCCAGCGAGCCGTCAGCCGCCGAAACGATGCGAATGACGTCGGCCAGGGTGACATTGGAAACCCCGGCGCCGCCAAAGGCTTTCGGCACGCTGATGCCCCACAGACCTGACTGCGAGAACGCTTGCAGCTCGGCATGGGGCAGGCGGCGTTCGCGATCGCGTTCTGCGCTGTGCTGTTGGAAGGTGTGGGCCAGTGCGTGGGCGATTTGCAGTGCCTGGGCGTCATCTTTGATGATCGCGGTCGCCGCCTGCGTGTCACGCGGCAAGGATTGAAGACTCATAAGTGTGCTTCCAGTTGTCTGGTTCAGATCCAGGAGTGGCGGGCGGGCAGGGTGCCGTTGAGGTGCCAGGCGCCGACGGCGTGGACTTTCCAGCGCACCGGGTCATGGAGGGTGTGGACGCGGGCGTTGCGCCAGTGCCGGTCGAGGTTGAACTCGGCCAGAGTGGCTCGGCTGCCGGACAACTCGAACAGTTTCTCGCTGGCTTGCAGTGCAATCTCGGTGGTCAGCACTTTGGCTTCGGCGACCACGATGGAGGCGCGGGCAGCGGCCTGTGCGTCGATGGGCGCCGCAGCGATTTCATCGAGCACGCGTCCGGCCTTGTTCAGCAGCGCTTCGGCGGCGTGCAGTTCGAGCTTCAGCTTGCCGATGTCGGCGATCACATACAGGTCGTCGCTGGCGCGCTCGACATTGGCTTCGACCCACGGGCGCGAGCGCTCGCGCACGAAACGGATGCTGTCGTCGATGGCTTCACGGGCGATGCCGGCGTCGATGGCCGCTTGAATAAGCTGCGAAACGGCACCTTGAATGCTCGGCGCTAGGGCGAGTTTCCAGTTCTCGATGACCAGGTCACCGCTGACCCGCACGTTATCCAGTAACACGCTGCCACTGGCGGTGGTGCGTTGCCCGAAACCGGACCAGTCGTCGATGATGTGCAGGCCCGGCGTGCCGCGCGGCACGAACACCAGCACCGGTTTGCCGTCGTCGTTGATCGCCATGACCGCAACCCAATGGGCGAACAGCGCGCCGGTCGAGTAGAACTTGCGACCGTTGAGCAAAAATTGATCACCGTCGGCGGTCATGCGCGTCTTGATGTCGAGGGTGTTTTTGGTGCCACGTTCCGGGCCGCCGTTGCCGATGCGCGCGCCTTTGAGCACGCTGTCGAGCAGCACTTTTTTCTGTGCTTCGCTGGCACTGCCGACGAGGGAATTGAGAATGCCGAAATGATTCTGTGGGATTTGTCCGAGCGCAGGGTCGGCCGCCGACAGGATGGCGAACACCTGAGCGATGGTGACGAACGAGACTTGCGGCCCGCCATAGGCGCGCGGCACGGCGATGCTGCCCAGGCCGCTGCGGGTGAAGGCTTCGATTTCGGTCCACGGCAATTGGCGCTCGCGATCTCGCGTGGCGGCAGTGGGGCGAACAAGAGCGGCCAGCTCATGGGCGGCGGCGATCGCTTCGGCGTCGTTGCGCAGCACCCGGGCGGGCAGCAAGGGAGGAGCAATGTCCAGTGGATGCTGGACAGGAGGGGTGCTCAGATCAGTCATGGTGTTGACCTTCGCGAGCGCGGGCACTGTTGTCGTTGTGCGTGACCATTCGAACCTCGAAGCAAAACCGCGGTGGCGGCAGGAAAACTAACGGTGGTCCGGTGGTCCGGTGCATATACCCTAAGCGTGTATAAAAATTAAATAAACTTACATTTAGGAATAAGCCTAGAAGGGGCGCAGACGTGCTGATCGCCCGTCAAATGCCCCGCCCAGGTCAGGCAGGAACCGAAAAGCATCAGCAAAACCAGGTATTTGACGATGTGCTTGCACTGCATGGCGAACGTCTCCACAGCCTTTTTTCAGCAGGCTAGCAGCGGGTGTTCGTTTGGCTTGAAGGAGGGTGTAGGGCTTAGGCGTTGCTTGTTGTGGGATTTTTCTTGTTCCCGAGGGATCTGCGGAGTCGATCACGCTCTGGCGCCAGCGAGGGTCGTGGCACGAATTCAAGGTGCCACGACTGCGGTTCGACGTCTGCATGTTCAGTGATCAGACCCGACGGCATCTGCGATGCTTACCCGGATCGACCGGACCGGCGCCCACAGGGAGTTGTTGCCTACCCGGTCGATCACGCAATAGGTCACCTCCTGATGTTCGTCATCGCCCGCTTCCTGGATCAACGAGCCGGGCACGTGAAGCCTGATGGCCTTGCCCACCTGCAGCTCGGTGAGCGCCGGAAAGTCCATGCGTACATCGCCCCAGCGCAGGGTGATTTCATCGTACGCCTCCATGTGCGGGTAACTGTCGATGAAAATATCGATGCCGGTGGACAGGTGCTTGCGACTCAGTCCTTTGTCCGCAACCCACTCAGGGAACCTGATCGGCGCCAGCCCCTGATTCTCCTCGCCTTCGGCACTGACCAAATGGCCGCCCGGAGTTTCCAGTTTGACCCAGAGTTTGAGGCTGGGAGATCTCACGGACTCACTGCCTATTTTTGTCACTCGGTAGTAAGTTTTTACTTTGCCGGTTTGCAGAAAACTCTCTGCGATATGTAGGACAGAGGTGTAGCCAATGTCGGAATCAGATAAAACTTTCGACGCGACATAACAGTCTCCCCAGAACAACTCAATCAGGTCTCCGCGCTCCATGTC
>CAURWS010000344.1:0-5056 GCA_963528485.1 uncultured Pseudomonas sp.
GTGTGGTGGGTGTTGGGCTGTTGTACTTCAAGGCCAACCCGCTGGCGGCTCTGTTCGCAGTGATCGGATTCGTGATTTACGTCGGCTTTTACAGCCTGTACCTCAAGCGCAAATCCGTTCACGGCACGCTGGTCGGCAGTCTGTCGGGTGCGATGCCACCGGTTATCGGTTACGTCGCTGTCAGCAACAGCTTCGACCTCGCAGCGCTGACCTTGCTGGTCATGTTCAGCCTGTGGCAGATGCCTCACTCGTATGCCATCGCGATTTTCCGCTTCAACGACTATCTGGCTGCCTCGATTCCGGTTCTGCCGGTCAAGCGCGGTATCCGGGTGGCCAAGCGGCACATCCTGATCTACATCCTGGCGTTCCTGCTGGCGACCCTGATGCTGACCTTCGGCGGTTACGCCGGGCTCAACTATCTGGCTGTTGCCGCTGCCATGGGCATGTACTGGTTGTACATGGCCTGGACAGGCTACAAGGCCAAGGATGACACCGTTTGGGCACGCAAGCTGTTCGTGTTCTCCATCTTCACCATCACGGCCTTGAGCGTGGCGATGTCGCTGGATTTTCAGGTCACTAAGGAACTGCTGATTACTTCCGCAGCGCCTTAGACGCCCGAAAGAAACACAAAAACCCGTCGTTCGCGAGAACGACGGGTTTTTTTATGGGTCGATGAACGTGCTGAGCGAGCATTTCCTGGCTGGTGCAGGCGATGTCACTTTTTCTGGTCATCCCAATCCTTATTCTGTCCATGACAAAGGTGAGCGCTTTGCCGCATCATGTGCTGGTTTTGTACAGGGATCGTTACGAAACGCACACGATCCAGATCCAGTCGTAGAGAAACAAAAAGCACGCGTATGACTGAACACACTACCCCAGACGTCCGGACAGCAAATGAATCGATGCCCCTCGTGTCGATCATCGCCCCTTGTTACAACGCCGAAAAATATCTGGACGTTGCGATTGCCAGCATATTCGCGCAGGACTACCCGAATTTTGAAGTCATCATCGTCGACGACGGATCGAGCGACAACAGCGTCGCGATGCTTGAGAAACTGCAGCAAACCTACGATTTTCAACTCTATTCCCAAGTCAACCAGGGCGTCAGCGCCGCGCTGAACCACGGCTTGAAATACGCGCGCGGCGACTACGTCTGCACCCCCGACCTTGATGACATCATGCTGCCGTCGTCGGTGCGCGTGCGTGCCGACTACCTCGACCAGCACCCTGAAGTGGGCTGCGTCGGCGCGCTGATCATCTACATGGATTCGGACGGCAACGACACCAAGACGCAAAAGCTCTCGGCCATCAAGAAGTTCAGCTTCGACGAGATTCTCGCCGATGCCGTGGTGGTGGGCGCGCCGGTGTCGCTGTACCGGATGAGTGCGTTGCGGGCCGTGGATTTCTACGACCCCGATATCCGCGTGCAGGATTTTCAGATGACCCTGAAGATCGCCAGCATAGGCTATGAAGTGCACGTGTTGCCGGTCACCGTGACGCGCTATCGTCGTCACCCCAACAACCTGTCGCGTCGCTACAAGGTCTTGCTCGACGCCGACATGCGCACCATCGCCCCCTATCGCTCGCACCCCGCGTATGGCCGAGGCCTGACAGCCATCATCAACAAGGCCTTGAAATACGCTGTCGTCAGCGACAAGAAATACGCCTGGAGCTTGCTTCGCTCCATCCCGCTGCGCCAGTTCAATAAAACCACTTTCCGTCGCTTCAAGCGCCTGCTGCTGCACCGTCAGAGCGGTTGATCAGCGGCTGGTGCGTCTGTTTTCGTTTTCGGATACCTGCATGAAATTCCTCGAACTGCTCAAGACCCGCAAAACCCGCAAGCATCTGCGCAGCCTCGACAAGCTCGAACGCGCGCCGGAGAAAATCCGCCTGCGCTACCCGGGCTACGTCGTTGGCACCGGCACCTACGGCATTCCTGAAGTGTTCGAGTTCGGTGACGACACCATACTGCGGATTGGCTCCTACACCTCCATCGCCGCAGGGGTGAAGGTGTTGCTGGGCGGCGAGCATCGCACCGACTGGCTGACCACCTACCCATTCCCGGCGATGATGAAGGGCCTGGAGGACATCAAGGATTACGCGCCGAGCAAGGGCGACGTGGTCATTGGCAGTGATTGCTGGATCTGCGCCGATGCCACCATCCTGTCCGGTGTCACCATTGGCCATGGCGCAATCGTGGCCGCAGGAGCGGTGGTGACTCGCGATGTGCCGCCGTTCGCGGTGGTCGGCGGCAACCCCTGCAAGTTCATTCGCTGGCGTTTTGAAGAAGGGATTCGTGACCAACTTCTGCAGGCCGCCTGGTGGGATTGGCCGATGGATGAGGTGAAGTCCGTCGCGCGCATGCTCTCGTGTGGCGACCTTGATGCCTTTCTCGAATACGCGCGTTCGCGTCACGCTGCGTAGGCTCCGATTCAGGGCGATTTCGATTCCGGGCTCTGTTCTTTCGCAGGCCCCAGCACGATCGCCAGGTGCCGCAGGTCTTCGATCTCAACGCTGATGCTCTTGCCAGATGGACTGAGCGCAAGGGCGCCTAAAGCAAATAGGGTAAAGAACCGGACCTCGTCGGCATGGCTCAGCAGTTCGCTGATGTAGCGGCTGGAGCGGTAGGCCTGCATCTGCGCGGGCGACACGTACAGGGTCACCTGCTTGCCCTGCAGGCGGTCGAAGAACTTGAACTTGAAGCCTGTGCCATAGCGCTCCACCAGCCCGCCGCCGTACAAAACGCGCTTGTCGTCACCCGGCTGGGCGTACTTGATGTGGCGGAAGTACGAACGCAGCGACACCTCGCCCTGACCCGGAATACGCAGGGTCAACAACGCAAACTCTTCCTTGCTCAGCTGCGCCTGAGCCTGACGAAAGCTGTCGACCAGACGCTCCAGGTTGTTGGTGCGGGTTTCGGTCGTCTGTTTGTCCTTGGGTGTGCCAGATGCAGGTGCAATATGGGCGGGCTTTTCGTCCAGTACCTTGTCAGGTTTGTCTGCGGAAGGCTCTGATTTTACCCGCTCCTTGGGTACGGGATCGAACACGTCGATGTAGTCGTCCAGTTTGCGCTTGACCTTGCGCAACAGCGTTTGCGCTTCGGTTTCATCGGCCGCAGGCTTTTCCTCGGCCGCGTCGGTCTCGTCGACCCATTCGCAATCGGCGTGGTGTTCGTAGTTGGGATTGGCGCGGAAATGCGCGGCAACGAAGGTGGGGTTCTCTTGGGGTTTGACGTCGTAGCGCACCCCGGTGATCTTCACGGCTTGCGCGCGACAGGCTTCGCTCGAGCACAGGAAACTGAAGCGCGTACGGGGCGGCTCCTGAGAGAAATACTCACGGCGCGCCGCCACGATCGACAGCTCCTGCTGCAATTCGACGCAAAACGCGCGGGTGATGCTCCTGCTGGTCTTCATGAAGCGGCCGGGTCCTCTGGCGAAGAATCATGGGGCCATGATGCGCAATCGCCAGAGGCTTACACAAGCCCTTACAAAAGGCTCATTGCCCGGGCACTGCCAACCACTCGCCCACGACCTTCTGATACGCGCCTGTGGCCTTGGAGAGGTGCAGCCACTGATCGACATAGGCCTTCCAGCTCACATCGTCGCGGGGCAGCAGATAGGCCTTCTCGCCATATTGCATGTAGCGCGACGGATTGACCGCGCACAGGCCCGGCAGGCGCTTTTGCTGATACAGCGCCTCGGACGCGTCGGTGATCATCACGTCGGCTTGCTTGTCCAGCAACTGCTGGAAGATGGTCTTGTTGTCGTGAAACGCCAGCGAGGCCTTGGGCAGGTACGCGTGGGCGAACGCCTCATTGGTGCCGCCCTGGGGCTCGATCAGGCGCACCTGTGGCTGGTTGATCTGCTCGATGGTCTGGTATTTGGACTCATCCTCGCAGCGCACCAGCGGGATCTTGCCGTCGACATCCAGCGTGTTGCTGAAAAACGCCTTCTTCTGCCGCTCCAGCGTCACCGAAATCCCGCCCATGGCGATGTCACACTTGCCGGCGGTGAAGTCAGGCATCAGGGTTTTCCACGTCGTCGGCACCCACTCCAGCTTGACCCCCAGACTCTGCGCGAGCGCCTGGGCCATCTCGATATCGATCCCCTCGTACTGCCCGTCAGCGTTGTGAAAGGTGTACGGCTTGTAATCCCCGGTGGTGCAGACGGCCAGCGTGCCTTTCTGCAGCACGGCATCCAGATGCGAAACCGGCTCCGCCGCCTGCGCCTGAGCGACGCCAAGCAGGCCCAGCAACAACGTGGAGGTAATGCGTGTGTTCATGGTGGCAATCCCTGTGATCAACGTTCTGGTTTGCCGTTATAGAGGTGGGGAGACTGGATGGGAAGCGTTGAGGTATTGCCAAGGCTAAACAGCAGTGCTGATCGCGCTCCTGCCCAAGCAGCGTGCTGAACGGGTAGTAGATATGTAGTGCCAAGGCACAACGCAGGCTCTGTACGATTGTGGTTTGTCTTCGTTCGGATACACTTGCTTATGTACACCGTTCTTCAAACCGAGGAATTCGTTGCCTGGCATACAGGCTTACGCAATGAGCGAGCGAAATTGGCAATTGTTCGGCGCATCGATAGGGCTGCTGCTGGGAATCTCGGAGACTTCAAGTCTGTGGGAGGCGGCGTATCGGAAATGCGTCTGGATCTGGCCGGAGGCTTTCGGATTTACTTCGCTTTTCGTAACGGTGCTCTGATCGTCCTGTTGGCTGGAGGCGACAAAGCCACCCAGGCTGCAGATATTCGCCGCGCTCAGGTATTGGCAAAGGGGCTGGAGCATGAGTAATAAACTGATTCCGTTTGATGTTGCGTCGTTTTTGATTACCGATGAAGCCATTAGCGAGTACCTAACACAGGTGCTCGCCGATGGGGATAGCGACGAGTTTGTCCGAGCCATCGGCTATGTAGCGAAAGCGCGTGGGATGTCGCAGATAGCGCAAGCTTCCGGGCTGGGTCGAGCCAGCCTGTACAAGGCACTTTCGCCCGGGGCCAAGCCTCGTTTCGACACGGTGGTCAAAGTGATGCATGCATTGGGTGTCGAGCTTTACGCC
>CAURWS010000345.1:0-5051 GCA_963528485.1 uncultured Pseudomonas sp.
CCTACAAGGGTCTTCGAAACTCAACAATCTCCAACCTGAACACCGAAACGGATAACAAAACATGACAAAAACCCTGCTGACCCTGGCCCTCTCTCTGGGCCTGTTCACCGGCATCACCCAGGCCGCCGAACAACCGCTGAAAGTCGGCACCACCGCCGCTTTCGCCATTCCGCTGGAAGCCGCTGTCGCCGAAGCCGACAAACAGGGCCTGAAAGTCGAGCTGGTGGAATTCACCGACTGGATCGCACCGAACGTCAGCCTCAACGCCGGCGACATCGACGTGAACTACTTCCAGCACATCCCGTTCCTGGAAAACGCCAAGGCCGCGTCGGGCTTCGATCTGGTGCCCTATGCGCCGGGCATCATCAACAACGTCGGGCTGTATTCGAAGAAGTACAAGAGCTTCGATGAGCTGCCCACCGGCGCCACCGTGGCCATCGCCAACGACCCGATCAATAGCGGGCGTGGCCTGCAATTGCTGGCCAAGGCAGGCTTGATCACCCTTAAACCGGACGTTGGCTACAAGGCCACCGAGGACGACATCCTCACCAACCCCAAGAAAATCAAGCTGATCCAGGTCGAGGCCGTGCAACTGGTGCGCGCCTATGACGACGCCGATCTGGTGCAGGGCTACCCGGCCTACATCCGCCTGGCCAAGACCTTCGATGCAGGCTCGGCGATTCTGTTCGACGGCCTCGATCACCCGGAATACGTCATTCAGTTCGTGATCAAGCCAGACCACAAGAACGACCCGCGCCTGGCCAAGTTCATCGACATCTATCAACACTCCCCTGTGGTGCGCGCTTCGCTGGATAAAGTGAACGGCTCGCTCTATCAGGTCGGCTGGAAGAACTGACATGAACGCCACCGTGCAACGTTCCCTGCCACTGGAAGAGCCTACGCCGCATTCCGCCGAACAGGCGCGCCTGCACCCTGAAAAGGCGCACGCCCATGTGCGCTTCAGCCAGCTGGGCAAGGTCTATGAAGGCCAGCAAGGGCCGGTCGCGGCCCTGCAAGGCATCGACCTGGATATCCAGCGCGGCGAGGTTTTCGGCATCATCGGGCGCAGCGGCGCCGGCAAGTCGTCGCTGATCCGCACCATCAACCGCCTGGAGCAACCGAGCAGCGGGCGGGTGTTGATCGATCAGGTCGACATCGCCGCCTACAACGAAGACAAGCTGGTGGAGCTGCGCCGACGAATCGGCATGATCTTCCAGCACTTCAACCTGATGTCGGCGAAAACGGTCTGGAAAAACGTCGAACTGCCGCTGAAAGTGGCGGGCGTTCCTAAGGAGCAGCGTCAGCGCAAGGTCGCCGAGCTGCTGGAGCTGGTGGGCCTGAAGGACAAGCACAACGCCTACCCGGCGCAATTGTCAGGTGGCCAGAAACAGCGCGTCGGCATTGCCCGCGCGCTGGTGCATGACCCGGCAATTCTGCTCTGCGACGAGGCCACTTCGGCCTTGGACCCGGAAACCACGCAATCGATTCTCGGCCTGCTGCGCGAGATCAATCAGCGCCTGGGCCTGACGATCATCCTCATCACCCACGAAATGGCCGTGATCCGCGAGATCTGCGACCGCGTCGTGGTGCTGGAAAAGGGCCAGATCGTCGAGCAAGGGCCGGTGTGGCAAGTGTTCGGCAACCCGCAACACGAGGTCAGCAAGACCCTGCTGGCGCCGCTGGAACACGCGCTGCCCGAAGATTTGCAGGCCCGCCTGCAGGCACAACCGTCGGACCAGCACGCCAGCGTCGTGCTGGACTTGCAGTTCACCGGCAGCAACGGCGCAGAGCCGGATCTGTCGGCGCTGTTCAGTGCCTTTGGCGGCCGCGTCAGCCTGTTACACGGCGGCGTCGAGCGCATTCAGGGGCGTGCGCTGGGGCACCTTTTGCTCGCCATCAGCCACTCGCCGCTGTCCACCGAAGAACTGCTCAACCGCGCCCGCAAACAGGCGCAACACGCGAAGGTACTGGGTTATGTGGCTTGATCGTTTGTGGCAAGGCGTCATCGACACCTTTCTGATGGTGGGCGTGTCGTCGCTCATCGCGTTGCTGCTGGGCATTCCGCTGGCCGTGGTATTGGTCACCAGCGCCAAGGGCGGGATTTTCGAAGCGCCCAACCTCAACCGCGTGCTCGGCGCGTTCGTGAACATCTTTCGCTCGGTGCCGTTTCTGATCCTGATGGTGGCGTTGATCCCCTTCACCCGGCTGATCGTCGGCACCACCTACGGCGTGTGGGCGGCGATCGTGCCGCTGACCATCGCAGCCACGCCGTTCTTTGCGCGTATTGCCGAAGTCAGCCTGCGGGAAGTCGATCACGGGTTGATCGAAGCCGCACAGGCCATGGGCTGCCGCCGCTGGCACATCGTCTGGCACGTGCTGCTGCCTGAAGCCCTGCCCGGCATCGTCGGCGGTTTTACCATCACCCTGGTGACCATGATCAACTCCTCGGCCATGGCCGGCGCGATTGGCGCGGGCGGGCTGGGCGACATCGCCTATCGCTATGGCTATCAGCGTTTCGATACCCAGGTGATGCTGACCGTGATCGTCTTGCTGGTGGTGTTGGTGGCGGTGATTCAGTTGGGCGGGGATCGGTTGGCGGTGCGGTTGAACAAGCGGTAACCACGGTAGGAAATTTCTGTTCCTTTTGTATGAACGCGCCATATTCATTTTGAAACTGAAAATAGCGTCGTTTAATCCGCTAGTCTGCGCCTCCAACGCTCTATGCAGCCTGGAGGCTGACAGATGGAAGAGAAGGAATTGACGGAAACGGTTTTCAAGGAAGTCCATGCGCTAAAGGCAAAAGGTGTTGATCTCGGCTCCCCTAACTTGGTGACATTCAGCCTTAAAAATTCAATGCTGACTTCATGCCCTGCCGCTCTGGTGCTCCCTACGCGCTCTTGGGCGAATGGGGCTATTGGCCATGAAATCATCAGCGGGATACGCACCAGTTCTTCGGTTCCAGACACCACGCTTGAGACGCTCTGGCATTGCACAAAAGAGCACTATGGCCTGACGACGGCGACAGCATTGACTGCCGCAGCAGGTATTCCAATCAGCAAAACGGCGGTGGGAACGTGGGTCCACGCCGGATCCAGCAAAACGACTAACCTTGCAAGCCTGGTCGGGATGCGTTTCTTTCCACGAACACTTATCAGGCAACCCACCGCCGCCAGGATGGCAAAAGCCACCTTTGGTACAGTCAGGGTCTTTGGCGTAATTGGGCGAGGAATTCCTTTCGTGGCTGCGGGATTGGCAATATTTGATCTGGTGAGCATCGGGCTGTGTGCCTACGAGGCAAAAAATGGGCGCTGAGACGAGCCGAGAGGTGCTGACGCAGCAGGTAATCGATCTCTTTGTGTCGATTATCGGGTTTATCCCCCGCGAGGCGGTGTCCGCAAAAACAAATTTCATCACCGAATTCGACATCATCGACGACGACCTCACTTGCTTCATGATGCAAGTGAAATGGCAGTACAAGCTCAGTCCGGCACCTGCGCAATGGGAGAGGATCGGGACAATTGAGCAAGTGGTTGATCTGATACTCGACAAGCGCTGAGCCATCACACAGCGCTCGGGCGGGGGTATATTGGCGGCTTCCCCGCTCAGAATCGGCCGCCATGAAACTCGACCCCCACGACCTCGCCCAGATCACCTCCACCACGCTGGGCAATTACAACGATGTCGCCGAGGGCTTTCGTGAAGGCACTCGGGATCACGATGTCAGCCAGAACATCGACGCGCTGCTACGCAATATTCAGGGCTCGGCGCCGTTCCAGATTCTCGATCTTGGCTGTGGGCCGGGGCGGGATCTGCGCACCTTTACTGCGTTGGGCCATATTGCCACCGGGCTTGATGGCTCGGAGCGTTTCGCCGAGATGGCCCGCGCCGACAGCGGCTGCGAGGTGCTGCATCAGAACTTTCTCGAACTCGATCTGCCTGCCGAGCGCTTCGACGGTATCTTCGCCAACGCCTCGCTGTTTCACGTCCCCCGTCAGGAATTGCCGCGCGTGCTGAGCGAACTGCGATCAGCATTGAAACCGGGCGGCGTGCTGTTCAGCTCCAACCCTCGGGGCAACAATCAGGAAGGCTGGAAAGGCGAGCGCTATGGCTCGTTTCATGATCTGCAAGCGTGGAGCGCGTTGCTCACCGAGGCGGGCTTTGTCGAGGTCGAGCATTACTACCGGCCGGAGGGGCTGCCACGAGAGCAGCAGCCGTGGCTGGCGAGTGTGTGGCGCAGGGTTTGAAGGGGTTTCGGATACCCCTGCAGCACGGCAAGCCGTGCTGCTACAAAGAGCGTCACATGCCCTGCACCTGATAAACCGCCACATCGCCATCAGCTGTAAACGCCGTCACGCTCTGCGCAGCGAAGGAATGCCCTGCCACCTCCCGAGCGCGCCTGTCGAAATTCGCCACCAGCCGCGAGCCATCGCTGAACGTGGTTTGCTGCACCCGTTTGTCATCCGTCAGCCATTGGAATCCAGTCATCGCCTGCGTCGCCAGACGCTCATGCAGCGGTCTGAAGAACGCGTCCTGCTGGCCAATGATCGCCACCCGGTTACTCAGGGTGTCCTCGCTCAGGTGATACAGCGGCGGCACGTTATAGAGCAGTTGCGTCAGTTCGTTCTGCAGCCTGACGTTGCCCAGTTTGAGGCTGTCGAACAACCAGTGATGGGTGGTGATGATCGAGCCGTGAAACACCGCCTGATACAGCGGCAGGCGCGTCGTCGGGTCGAAATGAAGGGTGCCGTAGGGCGGCTTGAGGGGCACCGGCTTGAAAAACACGGCGGGCTTTTGCGGCGGATACCAGTCTCCCAGAAACCAGGGCGACTGTTTGTTGCGGCTCATGTCGACATCGCCCCAGCCAATGACCGGGGTCTGCATGCCGTGGGCGAACAGGATGCCTTGGGATGTCGTCGCGTTGCCGTCCTCGGAGCCGACAACCAGCCCCTGGGACCTGGCCACCCACTGCGCGGCGTTTTCATTGGCGGTGGCATTCTCTGATTGCGTCAGGGTCGCGTCGGGTCGATAGCTGTCGAACACCATGCCTGTGG
>CAURWS010000346.1:0-5045 GCA_963528485.1 uncultured Pseudomonas sp.
TGCGCGTATCTGGACCGGGTGAATGTCGGCTTCGCCAAGCTGCAAATGATGAACGACCTGTCCCTGAGCGAGACCGTGTACGGCCTGGGTGCAGGCATGTTCTTCATCGGTTATTTCCTTTGTGAGGTGCCCAGCAACCTGATCCTGCACAAGGTCGGCGCACGCCGCTGGATCGCCCGGATCATGATTTCCTGGGGCATCATCTCTGCCCTCTTCGCCTTCGTTGAAACCGCCTGGCAGTTCTACGCCCTGCGTTTTCTGCTAGGGATCGCCGAAGCGGGTCTGGCCCCCGGCTTGCTGCTGTACCTGACCTACTGGTTCCCGTCCTATCGCCGCGCCAAGATGACGGTTCTGTGGTTCGTCGCCATCCCGCTGTCGGGCATGATCGGCGGCCCGCTGTCGGGCTGGATCATGAACAGCTTCGCAGGCTTCCATGGCTGGGCGGGCTGGCAGTGGATGTTCGTGATCGAGGCTATCCCCACCGTCATCGTCGGCTTGCTGGTGCTGACGTATCTGAAGGACGGCGTGCATCAGGCGACCTGGCTCAGCGACGACGAAAAAGAACTGGTCAACAAGGAACTGGCCGAGGACAACAGCCGTAAGGTCACCCACGCTTCGCCTCGCGAATTCATCCGTGACCGTCGTCTCTGGCTGCTGGCGTGCATCTACTTTTGCGTGGTCATGGGCCAGTACGCGATTACCTTCTGGCTGCCGACGCTGATCCGCAACGCAGGTGTTTCCGACCCGCTACACATCGGCCTGCTGACCAGCCTGCCGTACATCTGTGCCATCGTCGCCATGCTGTTGATGGGCCGCAGCGGCGACAAGCACCGCGAACGTCGCTGGCACCTGGTCGCGCCAATGATCGCGGGCGCCATCGGCCTGACGCTGGCGGCCATTCTCGGCGGCAATCTGGTGCTGTCGGTGCTCAGCCTGTGCTTGGCCGCTGCCGGGGTGCTCTCGGCCTCGTCACTGTTCTGGATGCTGCCTACTACGCTGCTCGGCGGGGTCTCTGCCGCCGCAGGTATCGCCGGCATCAACAGCTTCGCCAACCTCGCCGGCTTCTGCTCGCCCTACCTGATCGGCTGGATCACCACCACGACCGGTTCGAGCGCCATCGGCATGTACCTGATCACCGGTGTGCTGTTTATCGGGGCCTCGCTGGTTCTGCGCATCCCCGCCGCTTCGGTCAATCGTTAAGTTCTCGGAGTTTTCACCATGACTGCTAATACACCCGATACCGCGCTTTCGGTCCTGGCAGAGCGCGCCCATAACATTCGCCGCCATGCCCTGCGCATGGGCCAGGTGCAAGGCCAGGGCTATGTCGGCCAAGCCCTGGGCGCGGCCGACCTGCTGGCGGTGTCGTATTTCCACGCGCTGCGCTATCAGCCGCAAAACCCAGAGTGGGAGGAGCGCGATCGCTTTTACCTGTCGATCGGTCACTACGCGATTGCGCTGTATGCAGCACTGATCGAGGCCGAAGTGATTCCCCTCGACGAACTGGAAACCTATGGCTCGGACGACAGCCGCCTGCCGATGTCAGGGATGGCGGCCTACACACCCGGCATGGAAATCACCGGTGGCTCCCTTGGCCATGGCCTGGGCATCGCCGTGGGTGCGTGCCTGGGGCTCAAGCGCAAGAAGTCCGATTCTTTTGTCTACAACCTGCTCTCCGATGGCGAGCTGAACGAGGGTTCGACCTGGGAAGCCGCGATGTCGGCCTCGCACTGGAAGCTCGACAACCTGATCGCGATCATCGACGTCAACAACCAGCAGGCCGACGGTCACTCCAGCGAGGTGCTGGCGTTCGAACCGATCGTTGACCGCTGGCAGGCCTTTGGCTGGTTCACCCAACGGGTGGACGGTAATGACATCGGCGCGCTGTTCACCGCTTTTGACGCCGCGCGCAATCATCAAGGCGCCCAGCCTCGCGTCATCATCTGCGACACCAAGATGGGCAAGGGCGTGGACTTCCTCGAAACCCGTGAAAAGACCCACTTCATCCGCGTCGATGAAAACGAATGGGATCTGGCACTGAAAAACCTGAAGGTCGGGAGAACCGTATGAGCACTGTGAACACCCCCGAGCCGGGCAAAAAACGCCTGACCACCTCCGCGATGATTGCCTCGATTGCCTCCGAAGGCCAGGCCACCCGCTCCGCACCGTTTGGCCATGCATTGGCTGCGCTGGCCGATCAGCGTTCCGACATTGTCGGGTTGTCGGCAGACTTGTCGAAATACACCGACCTGCACATCTTCGCCAAAGCCCACCCGGATCGCTTCTATCAAATGGGCATGGCCGAACAACTGCTCATGAGCGCCGCCGCCGGCATGGCCCGAGAAGGCTGCGTACCGTTCGCCACGACCTACGCCGTGTTCGCTTCGCGCCGGGCCTACGACTTCATCTGCATGGCGATTGCCGAAGAGAAACTCAACGTCAAAATCGTCTGCGGCCTGCCGGGACTGACCACCGGTTACGGCCCGAGCCACCAGGCCACGGATGATCTGGCGATCTTCCGCGCCATGCCCAATCTGATGATCGTCGACCCGTGCGACGCGCTGGAAATCGAACAGGCGGTGCCTGCCATCGCCGCACACCAGGGGCCGGTGTACATGCGCCTGCTGCGCGGCAACGTGCCGCTGGTGCTCGATGAGTACGGCTACAAATTCGAGATCGGCAAAGCCAAGACCCTGCGCACCGGCAAGGACGTGCTGATCATTTCCACTGGCCTGATGACCATGCGCTCGCTTGAGGCCGCCGCGCAATTGCAGAAGGACGGCGTCGACGTGGCGGTGCTGCACGTGCCGACCATCAAGCCGCTGGACGAAGAGACCATTCTGGCCGAAGCACGCAAGTCAGGGCGGCTGGTGGTAACGGCTGAAAACCATTCGATCATCGGCGGGCTGGGCGAAGCCGTGGCAGGCCTGCTGCTGCGCAATGGCGTGACCCCGACGTTCCGCCAGATCGCCCTGCCCGACGCCTTCCTCGATGCCGGCGCTCTGCCAACGTTGCATGATCGGTATGGCATTTCAACCCATGCTGTGAGCGCGCAGATCAAGGCCTGGCTGTAACCTCTCCCAACGACTGGCCTACCCTCCAGGGTGGGCCGTCCCCTCCCTTGGCGAATTCTCGCCGCGCATCGGTCATCCCCTCATCGCAATTCAATGGAACTCCCGCCAATGGCTCTGGCCTCATAGATGTACGTCTCCGCAACCGTGCCGAGACCGGGAGCAGGCCTGGACATGATGTCGGGCCATGGAATCCACACGCATACAGGTGACGCCGTGAATACATTCGTTCCGCTGGACAAACTGGAAAATATGGACAGGGATGAGCTCAAGGATTTCTACGAGATCTGGCTCACCACCTCCGAAACCTGGCCGCAGGACCCTGAACGATCTGAACGTGAGTGCCTGTGGCGCGCCGACCGCGAGTTGACGCAAGATGTGGAAATCGACGAAGCGTATTTCCAGAACCTGCCTCGGCTGTGGCTGGTGGTCGACGACCTCAACGATCTTGATGCCGTTGGCGGTATCGAAAACAAGCTGGGCAAGCATTTTCAGGACCTGGACGTGAAAGGTGAATTTCGCCCTCTTGAAAAACCTGACGTGCCAAGCGACGACAAAAATACCGACCTGAGAAGCTGACACCTGCCCCCACGCAAAAGCGTCTGCAAGCGGCCCTGGCGGCCCATGCAGACGCAGCGCCGATCTCGTGTTTTACTCCCCCCTCCGACATCCCTACCTACGCAGAGAAAGCATGGACGCGTTGCCCATTCGCGAGCTGACACCCGCCGATATTGAAGCCTTGCTGGCTTTCGAAACCCTGAATCGGGAATGGTTTGAATCCCACATCGACCCACGGCCGCCGTCGTTCTATTCGGCGCAAGGCGTGGCCGAGCACATCGAGGGGTATCTGGCGGACTTCGCTGCGGGAGCCTGGCACGGCTTTGTGATTGAAGACGCCGAAGGCCACATCATTGGTCGCGCCAACCTGAAGAGCCTCGATGCTGCTTCTGGCAGGGCGCAAGTGGGCTACCGGATCGCCGAAAAGGCCTGCGGCCAAGGAGTGGCGACGCAGGCCCTCAAGTTTCTGATCGATTACGCCGAGCGGCGTTTGGGGCTGGTGCAACTGGTGGCGTACGCCTACGACAGCAACGTCGGTTCGCAGAAAGTACTGACACGCTGCGGGTTCGTCGTGGATCAGGCGACTGACGATGAGGCCGAGAACGGCACCACACGCTTTGTGCTGGCGCTCGGCAGCGAACGCGTCTGAGGCACGCCGGATCAGGACTCAACAGGAACGGTCGGCGCTTCCCGAGCCTCAGCCTCAAGCTTCGCCCGGTCGGCCTTGCTGATGTATTTGGGTTTGTTGCTCTTAGGCGCCAGTTTGGCGTTGGCCTTCTTGGCGTGGGCCTTGAGTAGCTGGACGATTTTCTTGCGACGGTTCATGGTTTTTGCTCGGTGACGGTTTCTTCGGTTAGACGCGGTTCTGCTGGGAGCCGGCTCGCTGGCCCCCACAGGAGACGCAAAACCTGCAACAGCGTATCTACAGGTTTTCAGCGGCCTTGGCCCGCGCTGCGTGCAGCTTCTTGTAGCTGTCGATCAGACGCAGATGACGATCCAACCCCTCCAGTTTCATGCTGGTCGGCGTCAGGCCGTAGAAACGCACGCTGCCGTCCACCGAACCGATCGCCGCGTCCATGCGCTCGTTGCCAAACATGCGGCGGAAGTTGACCTCGTAATCGGCCAGTTCCAGGTCCTCGTCCAGCTGCATTTCCAGCACCACGTTCACTGCCTGATAGAACAGGCCGCGCTCGACGGTGTTGTCGTTGTATTGCAGAAAGGCTTCCACCAGATCCTTGGCCTTTTCGAACTTCTGCAAGGCCAGGTAGATGAGCAGCTTGAGTTCCAGAATGGTCAGTTGACCCCACGCGGTGTTGTCGTCGAACTCGATGCCGATCAGCGTGGTGATGTCGGTGTAGTCGTCCAGCTCGCTGGCTTCCAGGTTCTGAGCCAGGGTGCGCAGGCCGACCTTGCTCAGGC
>CAURWS010000347.1:0-5033 GCA_963528485.1 uncultured Pseudomonas sp.
ATTGAGGGTTGCAGACCGGCAGGATGATTTCCGGAATGACCAGTGAATCCGTGGCTTTCAGGCTGCCTGCTTCCAGGTAACGCATGCCCAGGTCGACATCCACCAGCGGCCCGCCGATCCTGCCGGACATCAGCTGGTAACGCATGTCGACGGTCGGAAAACGCTCGCTGAAGCGACGCATGCGCGGCATCAGCCAGTGGGTGGTGAAGGCCGTGGAAACCGACAACGTGACCGTTTCGATACCGGTGGCGCGGGCTTCGATTTCGCTGATCGCCGACTCGATGGTGCTGAAGCCTTCCTGAACCCGACGATACAAAATGCTGCCGCTTTCGGTCAGCCTCGCCCCGCCGCGCACACGCTCGAACAGCTGCACACCGAGGTGTTCTTCAAGACGCGAGAGCATGCGGCTGACCGCCGGTTGGCTGACGCACAACTCATCCGCCGCCCGGGTGAAGCTGCCACAACGCGCGGCCGCTTCGAAGACGAACAGTGAGCTGGAACTGGGGAGCTTGCGACGTAAATTAGACATGATCTGAGATTATGCCTAATCCAACTATTAGTAAATTGTCGCTGGAAAAAAACCGAGCCTACTCTTGCCGGTCATTGCGTGTGATTCGCCAGCGTTTTTCCGACCCTCACGCACGCCCTTTTTCCAACCTCACAAGGCTGTTCTTTATATGGATAACGCGCTGAAGTTTTACATCGACGGCCGCTGGGTGGAACCGAACGGCAGCGACCGTCTGCCGGTGATCGATCCGGCCACCGAACAGGCCTTCGACCAGATCGCCATGGGCAATGTGGCCGATGTCGAAGCGGCCGTCACTGCGGCCCGCCGCGCTTTTCCGGCCTTCGCCAATACCTCGCCCGCGCAGCGCAAGCAGCTGCTGCAGCGCGTTCTTGAATGTTTCATGGCCCGCTATGACGAGATCGCCGAGGTCATCGTTCGTGAGGTCGGCGCCCCCAAGGGGTTGTCCCATGGCTGGCAGGCCGGGATCGGCAAGTTTCACCTGGAGCAATTGCTGAACACCCTCGACACCTTCGAGTTTCAGAAGGCCCGTGGCACCACGTTGATCAACCAGGAGCCGGTGGGCGTCGTTGCGCTGATCACCCCGTGGAACTGGCCCATCAACCAGATCGTCTGCAAGGTCGCTCCTGCACTGGCGGCCGGTTGCACCATGGTGCTCAAGCCCAGCGAAATCGCCCCGCTCAACGCGCTGCTGTTTGCCGAAGTGATGCACGAGGCAGGCGTGCCGCCCGGCGTGTTCAACCTGATCAACGGCGACGGCCCGGTGGTTGGCGCGGCGCTGTCGGCTCACCCGCAAGTGGACATGGTGTCGTTCACCGGCTCGACCCGCGCAGGCATCGAAATTGCGCGCCTGGCAGCGCCGACGGTCAAGCGCGTGCATCAGGAGCTGGGCGGGAAATCGGCCAACATTCTGCTCGATGACGTCGACCTGGACACCGCAGTAACAGCCGGGGTAAACAGCTGCTTCAGCAATAGCGGCCAGTCCTGCAACGCCCCCACCCGCATGCTGGTGCCTGCGGCGTTGCACGATCAGGCCGTCGACATCGCCCGTCGCGCCGCATCAGCCCATCGACTGGGCCCACCGAACGAAGACGGCACGACACTGGGTCCGGTGATCAGCGAACGCCAGTTCGATGCGATCCAACGCATGATCGCCATAGGCATCGACGAAGGCGCGCAACTGGCATGCGGTGGTTTGGGACGCCCCGAACATTTGCCCAAAGGCTATTACGTGCAGCCGACAATTTTCGCCGCTGTCAGCCAGAACATGACCATCGCGCGCGAAGAAATCTTCGGCCCGGTACTGGTGATCCAGGCCTACGAAGACGAAGCGGATGCCGTGAGCATGGCCAATGACAGCGTGTTCGGCCTGGCCGCCTACGTGCAATCGGCTGACCTGCAACGGGCACGAAACATCGCCCTGCAACTGCGCGCGGGCAGCGTGTATGTGAATTACCCGGCGTGGGATGCGGCGGCGCCGTTCGGCGGTTACAAGCAATCGGGCAACGGCCGGGAATATGCCGAGTGGGGGCTGGAGGCGTTTCTGGAAACCAAGGGGATTGTGGGTTGGGGGAATTGATGACCTGCTACGTGTGACGCCTTCGCCAGCAAGCCGGCTCCCACAGAGCCCGTGCCGATCAACCCTCTACGGCTTGGCGCAACTATTGTGGGAGCCGGCTTGCTGGCGAAGACGGTAGGTCAGACAGCACATGAGTGTCTGGACTGACCTGTTCGCCGGCAAGCCGGACTGCTACAGGTGGAGCACCTGCGCCTTCGATTGGGGCACCTGGGCCTTGATCAAATCCGCCACCCGCTCGGCCATCATGATCGTCGGCACGTTGGTGTTCGCGCAGGGAATCGACGGCATCAGCGACGCATCGCACACGCGCAAACCCTCAACGCCAATGACCCGCCCATCGCCGCTGGTTACCGCCAGAGGATCATCCGCGCGCCCCATGCGGCAAGTGCCCGAAGGGTGCCATGTGCCGCCGACATTGCGCTGCACGAACTCGGTCAGCGCCTGATCATCGGTCAGCAGTTTTTTCAGGGTCACGCCCTGGGTCACCAACCCGTGCACCAACACTGCTCGAAACGGCCCGGCGATGTCCAACAGCACGCTCAACGCCCCGCGCTGCAACGCGTTGAAGAATCCCGGCATCGCCACCTTGGCCACCCGCGGCGAGTAACTGGACGGGAACACCACGCTGCGCTCACCCGCCAGCGCGTCGTCCGAAAGCGTCGCCGCACCCAAGCGCAACGCCTGTTTCAAACGCTCAAGATCGCGCCCGTCGGAGAGCATCTGGAAGTTCACCACGGGCTCTTGGTGAGGGTCGCTCGACGCCAGAGACAAGCGCCCTCGCGAATACGATTTATTGACCCAGAAAAAAATCGTACCCAGTCGATAGCCGATCGAATGCCAGCCCGAGCGCGACAGGATTGCCCCGTGCATGTCGCCAGGAACCGTGTCGTTGAGCCCCGACGAAAACCGCACGATGGCCTGCTCATGATGCTCGTCCGGGAATGGCGTGCGACCGCGACGGGTGAGCAGTGCAGACACCGCGATCGACGGGTGCTCCATCAGGTTGCCGCCGACACCGGGCCGATCCGCTACCAGCGGGATGCCCAGTGAAATCAGCTCATTGGCCGGACCGATACCGCTGCGAAGGAGAATCGCAGGGCTGTGAATCGCCCCGGCGCTGAGGATCACCTCCCCCGCCATCACGGATTCAACCTCACCGTTTTCACCGATGACGCGCGCACCCACCGCGCGACGCTGCTTGAACAACACACGGTCGACCACACAATGGGTGCGGATGGTCAGGTTGCTGCGTCGACGCACTTCGTCAGTCAGGTTACAGACCGACGTCGGAATGCGCTCGCCCTGTTCGCTGACACCGATGGCGCCCACGTAGGAGCCATCCTCCCAAGCGCCATTCTGATCCGCCTTGTGTGCCAGCCCCTTCCCGGCAAGCACCTTGATAACGCCTTTGACGAAAGGCGAAAGGCGCTCCGCTGGCGTACGACGAATCCGTATCGGCCCGCTATTGCCATGGCGATCGGCGTATTGCGGGCCATTGAAATCCGTATCGTTTTCCAGCTTGCGAAAGTACGGCAGGCAGCTCTCCCAGCTCCAGCCCTCGGCGCCGAGGCGGTGCCATTCGTCATAATCGGCAGGGGCGCCACGGTTGGTCATCAGGGCGTTGATCGCCGAGCCGCCACCGAGAATCCGCGCCTGTTCGTAACGCCGCGAGGCACTGGCGCGCTGGCCCATGAAGGCACTCAGACGCTGCCAGATGTTGCTGACGTCCAGATACGCGCGGCCGGGGTAACGGCTGCGAATCGCTGGCGGCATGGTCTGCGCCGAAATGTCCCAGCCCGCCTCGATCAGGCACACCCGCACGTTGGGATTTTCCGAGAGCCGGGCGGCGAGCACACAGCCCGCCGACCCGCCGCCGAGAATCAGGTAATCGATCATCGACTCACCCCGCGCTTACTGAACGAATTTCAGCCAGCGATCCTTGGCCGCGATGCCAGCAGCCGACGCCCACCATTCTTCCGACATCAGCGCCTGTTTCGCGGCGTTGTCTGGCGAGCTTGGCAGCTCTTTCGCACGCTGCTCGGTGATCTTGCCAGTGCCGAATGCCGCCGGGTTACCCGGGCCGTAATCGATGTACAGCGGCAGATTGGCTTGCAGTTCAGGAGACAGCGCTTCGTTGATGAACTTCACCGCCGAGGCGTAGTTCGGCGCGTCCTTGAGGATGCACAGCTGGGTGTTCTGCAACAGGCCATCGTTGTAGGTGAAGGCCACGTCGGGGTTGCTCTTCTGCACGGCACTGGCGCGGCCATTCCAGATCATCAGCATGTCGACTTCGCCGTCCGCCAGCAGCTGCGCCGACTGCCCGCCGGAGGTCCACCACACGGCGATGTTCGGCTTGATCTGCTCAAGGCGTTTGTAGGCGCGATCGACGTCCAGCGGGTAGAGCTTGTCACGCGGCACGCCATCGGACAGCAGGGCCGCTTCCAGGGTGCTCATCGGGTCATTGCGCAGGGCGCGGGTGCCGGGGAAATTCTTCACGTCCCAGAATTCGGCCCAGGTCTGCGGGATCTTTTTCAGGGTCTTCTTGTTGTAGCCGATCACCGACGAGTAGAACTCGTAGGCCACCGAATACGGCGTGCGGTACTGCGCCGGCATGCTCTGCACATTGGGCATCTTGCTCAGGTCCAGCGGCTCGATCAGCCCTTCGTTGCCCCCACGTACGCAGTTCGACGGCGGGGTGTCGATCACGTCCCAGACCGGCTTTTTCGCATCGCCCATGGCCTTGACCATCGGCCAGGCATCCGGCGCGCTGTCCTGCTTGATGGTCATGTTCAGGTTTTTCGCAGCGGGGTCCAGAATGGCCTTGGTCTGGGCTTCCTGATAGGCGCCGCCTTGGGAGACGAAGGTGATTTGATCTGGCGCGCTGGCCCATGAAGGCACTCAGACGCTGCCAGATGTTGCTGACGTCCA
>CAURWS010000348.1:0-5031 GCA_963528485.1 uncultured Pseudomonas sp.
GCCCACGGGCGCCGATTCTGGAGATCAGCGACGATGACTGGCATCGCGGCATGGAGGTTTACCTGCTCAACGTCATCCGCGCCACGCGGCTGGTGACGCCATTCATGCAGCAGCAAAAAGGCGGCGCAATCATCAACATCTCGTCGGCCTGGACGTTCGAGCCGACCGACATGTTCCCGACCTCGGCGGTGTTCCGGGCGGGTCTGGCGTCGTTCACCAAAATCTTCACGCAGACTTACGCGGGCGACAACATTCGCATGAACAACGTGCTGCCGGGCTGGATCGACAGCCTGCCGGGCACCGACGAGCGTCGCGACAGCGTGCCGCTCAAACGCTACGGCAGCAGCGAAGAAGTGGCGGCGACGATTGCGTTTCTGGCGTCCGAAGGCGCGGCTTACATCACCGGGCAGAACCTGCGGGTCGATGGCGGCGTGACCCGTTCAGTCTGATCCCCCATCCAAAGGGATGCCCTACAGCGGGTATCCCCCCGAATTTTCGGCAATTCCTTCCTATCGGACGCTGTTTTGCGTAGCCTTCGTACCCATTCCATTTCATCGGTTTCGAAAGGCATTTTTCCGCCCCTCCATGCGCAAAGTTCTTGGCATCCTCACTGCTACCGTGCTGGTGATTCTTCTCGTCAGCTACGGGCTGTGGACGAGCAAACGTCACGTCGGTCACTACCTTACCGACCTGCGCATCCAGGTGGTGATCAACGACGGCCAGCCTGCCGACCGGGGCAATCTGCTGGGCATTCAGCCCGAGCTGTTCCCTTCCGATTATTCGAGCACCAAACGCCTGCATCGCAAGCTGGCGGCCTACCTGCAACAGGCCCGCGACTACGGGCTGATCAACGACAAAACCATCGTCGTGCTGCCCGAACACGTCGGCACCTGGCTGTTCGCGATGGACGAGAAATCGCAGTTCTATCAAGCCACCACCATCGAAGAAGCCATGAACTGGCTGGCCTTCAGCAACCCGCTGCTGTTCCTTGATGCGCTGCTGCACGCCCGAGGCGAAAGCCGTCTGGACGACGCGCATCTGCGCATGAAGGCGCGCAGCATGGCTCAGGACTATCAGAACGTGTTTGGCGGGCTGGCCCGAGAATTCGGCGTGACGCTGGTGGCAGGCTCCATCGTCTTGCCCAGCCCTGAGGTTCAGGACGGGCAACTGCACGTCGGCAACGGCGCGCTGTACAACAGCAGCGTCGTATTCGGCCGCGACGGCCTGCCCATCGGTCAGCCGCAACGGCAACTGTTCCCCAGCTGGTATCAGCGTGGCTATATCCGCTCCGGCAAGGACGCCCCGCTGAACGTCATCGAGACCCCGGCCGGGCGCCTGGCGACGCTGATCGGCATCGACAGCTGGTACTCGGACAACTACGTGCGCCTGAACGCGGCCGGCGCCGAGCTGATCGCGATTCCGGCTTTCGTCGCAGGCAATGGCAGCTGGTCACAACCTTGGCGCAACGACAAGCACGAGGGCCTGGACCTGGGGCCCAATCCGCTGAGCGAGGGCGAAGCCTGGCGCCGCCTGACCCTGACCCCGATCAGCAAGGCCAAGGCCGGCATCAGCGTGTTCATGCGCGGGCAGTTCTGGGATCAGGGCAGCGCTGGGCATAGCTTCGCCAGCCGCGGCGGCCAAAGTGTCGCCGAGCAATCCGTCAGCGTCGCACCGAAAGGCGCGAAACCCGGCCACGGCGCGCGCCTGATCAACCTCTGGCTGTGACGATGAGCGCGCCTCGGGTACGTCTGGGTGATTTGTCGGTCGGTTTCGTCCACAGCCTCGCCGACGCCGTGCGCCTTCAAGGGCAAGACCCTCAGCCCCTGCTCGAACAATACGGCCTGGACGCCGCGCGTCTGGGCGAGGCCGGCGCGCGCCTGTCGATCCCTCGCTACATGCGCCTGGGTCACGCAGCGATCGAACTGACGGGCAGCCCGGCGCTGGGCCTGCGCATGGGCCAGGTGAGTCGCCTGAGTCAGGCGGGCCTGGCCGGCATCACGGCTGCACAAGCCCCGACGGTACGCGAGGCGGCGCGCACGCTGATTCGCTTCGAAGCCCTGTACGGCTCGAACTATCGCGGCCAGTCGAGCTTTCACGAAGACAGCGAAGGCGCGTGGCTGCGCTTCTACTCCATCAGCCCGTACAACGACTACAACCGTTTCGTGGTGGACTCGATCCTCAGCGGCTGGCTGCAGCAACTCTCGACGCTGGCAGGCACCACCGTGCGGGCCGAGCGCGTCGATATCGAATTCGCCGCCCCCGCCTATGCCGATGAATACGCGATGTTGAGCGAGCACCCGGTGAGTTTCGGTGCACAGTTCAATCAGCTGCGCCTGAGCCAGAACAACTTGGCCCTGCGCAACCCTGACCACGTGCCGAGCACTTGGCGCCACCTCTTGCAAGTGTGCGAACGGGAACTGGAGCAACTGACGCGCACCCGCAGCCTGCGTGAGCGGATCACTCAGTTGCTGGGACCATTGTTGAATGGAGGGCGCGAGCCTGATCTTGCGGAAGTGGCGGCACGGCTGAAGCTGCCGACCTGGACCCTGCGCCGCAAACTGGCGGAGGAAGGCACGCGCTTTCGCGCGGTGCTCAATGACACGCGTCGGGATCTGGCCATGACCTACATCCGCGACACGGAACTGGCGTTTGGGGAGATCGCCTATCTACTGGGGTTTGCGTCGGCCGAAGCCTTCCAGCGCGCCTTCAAACGCTGGAACGGTCAGACTCCCGGGGAGTTCCGCCGCAGCCAGCGTCATTCGGACTGATCTTTTCTTGCAAGGTGTTGCTTACAGCTCGGTGGCATCGTCGGCGGGCTCGAGGGGATCGAGTTCGTACGCCTGATACTCCAGCAGCTCTTCCTGATAATCGTCCATCTTTCATGCCCTCGTGGCTGGTCTCTTCGTTTCGGTCTTTTTTCCGTCGTTTCAGCGACTGCTTTCACTGACCACGAGCTTCACCCTAAAGTGCCCTCATGAACGAAACATGAAGGCCTGTTGAACATTAGACGAGGTGATGGCGGAAAAATTAACCGGCACTTCCCTGTCAACGCTCTGGGGCGGGACTCGTGGCCAGCAAGGGAATATTTAGCCTACGCAGGAAAATCGTGCAAGTGGTCAGGAAAATTCACCTACCTCAGTGCCACACAGTACCGGTGGGTGCGCGCGCGGGCCAGGTCGTGAATTTACGCTTGACGACTTGAAGCGGCTCGCCATAGTCTTGGCCCCATGAACACATTCCTGCACGTCGTCAGCCCACGAATTATTACCGCCATTCCAGTCATGGCGGGCTAGCCGACGCGTGCACCCAACCCGCCCTAGAGGCGGGTTTTTTCTTTCTGTCTCCCGGGCGCTGAATCACAAAGAGCCACCTCGAACCAGGAGTCAGACATGATCATCATCCGCTCTTGCCTCGCCGCCGCTTGCCCACACCTGATCATCGCTGCGCCCTCAACGGGGACGACGCGATGAATCAGATGCTCAACAACGCCCCGGCCAGCAGCGAACTGCTCAACCACTACGCCCGCAAAATCCTCACCTCCCGCGTCTACGACGTCGCCGTGGAAACCCCGCTGCAAGGCGCCCGTCAGCTGTCCGAACGGCTGGGCAATCAGGTTCTGCTCAAGCGCGAAGACCTGCAGCCGGTGTTCTCCTTCAAGATCCGCGGCGCCTATAACAAGCTCGCGCAACTGAGTGCTGAAGAGCTGGCGCGGGGCGTGGTCACGGCGTCGGCGGGCAACCATGCGCAAGGCCTGGCGCTGGCGGCAAAAACCTTGGGCGTCTCGGCGACCATCGTCATGCCCAAGACCACGCCGGAAATCAAGGTCGAAGGCGTACGCTCGCGCGGCGGAAAAGTGGTGCTGCATGGCGACTCTTTCCCCGAGGCGCTGGCGTATTCTCTGAAGCTGGTTGAGGAAAAAGGCTACGTCTACATCCACCCGTATGACGACCCTGACACCATCGCCGGGCAAGGCACGGTGGCCATGGAGATACTGCGTCAGCACCCGGGCACGCTGGACGCGATCTTCGTCCCGGTGGGCGGCGGCGGGCTGATCGCTGGCATCGCGGCCTACGTGAAGTACCTGCGCCCCGAGATCAAGGTGATCGGCGTCGAGCCGGACGATTCCAACTGCCTGCAGCAGGCCATGGCCTACGGCGAGCGCGTGGTGCTGCAGCAGGTCGGGCTGTTCGCCGATGGCGTGGCGGTGGCGCAGATCGGCCAGCACACCTTTGATATCTGCAAGGATTACGTCGACGAAGTGATCACCGTCAGCACCGACGAGATCTGCGCGGCGATCAAGGATATTTACGACGATACCCGCTCGATCACCGAACCTGCGGGCGCCTTGGGCGCGGCGGGGATCAAGAAGTACGTCGAACAGTACGACGTCAAAGGCCAGACCTTCGTGGCCATTGAGTCAGGCGCCAACGTCAACTTCGACCGCCTGCGCCACGTCGCCGAACGCGCCGAGCTGGGCGAAGGCCGCGAGGCAATCATTGCCGTGACCATCCCCGAGCAGCCGGGCAGCTTCAAGGCCTTCTGCGAGGCCGTGGGCAAGCGTCAGATCACCGAATTCAACTACCGCTACCACACCGACCGCAAGGCGCACATCTTCGTCGGCGTGCAGACCCACCCGGAAAACGACCCGCGCAAAGCGCTGATCGCCAGCCTCACCGAGCAAGGTTTCCCGGTGCTGGATCTGACCGACAACGAACTGGCCAAATTGCACCTGCGGCACATGGTCGGCGGGCATTCGGAGCGGGTCAGCGATGAAGTGGTGTTCCGCTTTGAGTTCCCGGAGCGGCCGGGTGCGCTGTTCAACTTCCTGAATAAGCTGGGCGGGAAGTGGAATATTTCGATGTTCCACTATCGCAATCACGGCGCTGCGGATGGCCGTGTGGTGGCGGGATTGGTGGTGCCGGAGGACGAGCGGCACCTGGTGCCCAAGGCGCTGGCGGAGATTGGCTATCCGTATTGGGATGAGACGAATAACCCGGCGTACCGGTTGTTTTTGGGCTGACGCAAATGTTC
>CAURWS010000349.1:0-5027 GCA_963528485.1 uncultured Pseudomonas sp.
CATAGGGGCGTTCGTGCATGACATTCCTTGCAAAAGACAAAAGAGAGAGCGGTTAAATCCGGTAGTAACTGCAGTACCAATCGACAAACGACGGCACGCCGGTGGCCACCGTGACCTGCGGCCGGAAGCCCAGGTGCGCTTCCAGCTCGCGGGTGTCGGCCCAGGTGTTGAGCACATCCCCCGCTTGCAAAGGCATGAAATGCTTGATGGCGCGCCTGTTCAGCGCATCTTCAAGGCATTCGACGAAATCCAGCAGCTTCACCGGGGAGCCGAAGCCGATGTTGTAGACCTTGTTCGGCGCGCCCGACTCGGGCTTGGGCGGCCGCGGAATCAGGCGCACCAGCGCTTCGACGATGTCGTCGATGTAGGTGAAATCCCGGGACATCGCACCGTCGTTGTACACCTCGATGGGGCGGCCCTCGAGGATCGCGTCGGTGAACTTGAACAGCGCCATGTCTGGTCGCCCCCACGGCCCGTACACGGTAAAAAAGCGCAGGCCGGTGGTAGGAATGCCGTAGAGGTGCGCGTAGGAATGCGCCATCAGCTCGTTGGCGCGTTTGGTCGCGGCGTAGAAGGAAATCGGCTGTTCGGCCGTGTCGCTGGTGGCGTAAGGCATCTTCTGATTAAGGCCATACACCGAGCTGCTGGAGGCGTAAATCAGATGGGCCGGCACGTGAGCGCGGCAGGCTTCCAGCAAGTTGAGAAACCCCACCAGATTGCTCTGCGCGTAGGTGTCCGGGCTGTCGATGGAGTACCGCACACCGGCCTGGGCCGCCAGGTGAACGACCTGATCGAAACCCTGCTCGGCGAACAGGTCCAGCAACCCCTGTTTGTCGGTCAGGTCCAGCTTCTGAAACTGGAAGTTGCCGTGAGGGGCCAACTGCGCCAGCCGCGCCTGTTTGAGCTCGACGCTGTAATAGCTGTTGAGGTTATCGATCCCCACCACCTGATGACCTTCGCGGCACAGACGTCTGGCCGTATGAAAGCCGATGAAACCTGCGGCGCCAGTGATCAGTATTCTCATGCGCTCACGTCCATGACTCTGCGAAATCATACTTTTTTAGGTTGCAGAGGCTTATATCAACCGCGAATGACCGTTTTGTGAGCGTCAGATGACGGAACGACGACGAGGGAACGGGTTTCGGGCCAGTGGCGTGTCAGGGGAATCGCTGCGATGGGCGTGTTCTGCACGTTCGTCGCGCACCAGCCTTGGGCGCCTGACGGGATCTTGTTCCAAAAATACTCAGTCTTTGTACACAATGACTTGCTGCAACGTTCTTGAACTCATCCGCCGAACGGATCGGTGCCTTGTTTTTAGAGGCTTACAGCCACTCCCTGGTCTAACAACCTGACCACTCGATCAATTTCATGGCCCATTTATTGCTCTGCCGCAGCTACTGGCACTGTTCCATCGTGGTTGTGCGCGTGTATTTGCGGAGTTTTCTATGCCTGTCTGGCGAAAGAGTATTCAGTGGCAACTGACCCTGAGCATGGGGGCGGCGCTGGCGGTCAGCAGCCTGATCGTCATCGGCATTTACGCCTTTGCTCTGAACAAACTGACCGACCGCTACCTGTTGCAACAGGCGATGCCGGCCAGCGTCGAAGCGATCCGCAATGACCTTGAGCGCCTGTTGGCGGCGCCTCTGACAGCTGCCAGCGACATTGCCGACAACACACTGGTCTCCGAATGGCTGGGCAATGGCGAAGATCCGACTCAGCAAGCGTCCTTTATCCGTTACCTGGCCAGGATCAAGGAGCAGCACAACGCGCTGACCACCTTTATTGTCGCCAAGGACAGCGGCCACTACATCACCAACAAGGGCGCCGACCGCACGCTGCAGCGGGGCCCTGCCGAGAACGGCTGGTTCTACGGTTTTCTCGACAGCAACAAGCAGCGTTCGCTGGACATCGATATCGACGCCACGACCAAGGTGCCGACGCTGTTCATTAACCAGCGCATCCAGCATAACGGCACAGTGGTGGGGGTTGCGGGGCTGGGCTTCAGCATGAGCGCGCTGTCGCAGATGGTGCGCGACTTCCACTTCGGCAAGGAGGGCCAGGTGTACCTGGTCAGCCCTGACGGCAAGATCAAGGTGCACCCGAACGCCGATTTCAACGACCGCGAATCTCTGCCTCAACTGGTGGGCGATGTCGCGTCCCGCGCCCTGCTCAGCCAGAACGGCAACGGCCAGGCACTGGAATTCGAACGCAACGGGCAGCCCTATGTGGCGGTGGCCAAGCCTGTTTCATCGCTGGGCTGGACGCTGGTCAGCGAAGTGCCGCTGGCGGAAGTCTACGGCCCGGCGAAGGAGGCGTTGACCACGATTTCGCCGATCAGCCTCGCGGTGGTGCTGTGCTTCCTCGGGTTTGTCGCCTGGATTGCGCGGGGCATCGTGCGGCCGATTCAGCAAGTGACGACTGCGCTGGTGGACATCGGCGGCGGCCAGGGCGACCTGACCCGCCGTCTGGACGACAGCCGCGCCAACGAACTGGGTGACCTGGCCCGAGGCTTCAACCGCTTCATCGAAAGCCTGCGCCTGCTGATCGGCGACGCATTGCAGACCAGCGAACAGCTGCGGCACAGCGTGGTGGACGTGGCGCGGGTAGTCGACAGCACCTCGACCCGTGCGCTCAAGCAACAGCAAATGACCGACATGGTCGCCACGGCGGTGCATGAAATGGGCCTGACCGTGCAGGAAATCGCCCGCAATGCCGGCGCTGCGGCCGACGTGTCGCGTAATACCCATCAGGAAGCGGTGTCAGCCAAACGCGTGGTCGGTGAATCCATCGGCCACATTCAAAGCATGTCCGACGGCGTCGGCACGGCAGCGGGCGCAGTGGAAAACCTGGCCACGCAGATCTCGACCATCGATCAGGTGCTGAGCGTGATTCGCAGCATTTCCGAGCAAACCAACCTGCTGGCCCTGAACGCCGCCATCGAAGCGGCGCGCGCCGGGGAAATGGGCCGTGGCTTTGCCGTGGTTGCCGATGAAGTACGTACCCTGGCCGGTCGCACCCAAAGCGCGACGTCGGAGATCCAGCAGATGATGGGCGAGCTGAAAAGCGGCGCCGATCAAGCCGTCACCTCCAGGCGCGCAGGCCAGGCAGCCACGGGCACGGGGGTTGAAGCGAGTCGCCGCACCGGTCATTCGCTGGACGCCATCGCAGGCCATGTGGAGGAGCTGACCGACCGCAATCATCAGGTCGCGGCGGCCACGGAAGAACAGAGCACGGTGACCGAAGAAATCAACCGCAACGTGCAGGGTATTGCGGATCTGGCGCAGTCGACGGTCAGCGACGTGAAGACCTGCCGCGAGGACTGCCAGAAGTTGTCGCAGAAGGCCGAGCACCTCGCGGCGCAGATGGCGCGGTTCAAGTTGTAAAGCGCCGCACCTCTCTCGCTTGACATGCCTACCCGTGGGGTGAGCTTGCTCACTCCCACAATCCGTCATGGTCTCTACGTCAGCGCCAGCAAAATCTGCTGCGTCGTTACCACCTGCGCATATTCGCCCTGCAGGTTCCCCAGCGACATTCCGTGGATGTCCTCGGCACTGCGCGCATTGCCAAAAAAATCTGCGCCATCAAAGGTGTAACAGGCATCATGCGGCACGATCACCTCAAACCCCAGATTGCCTCCCGTGCGCGCCGTGGACTCGACCGAGTTGTTTGTCACCACGCCGACGATCACCACCTGATTGGTCCCGTCCGCCCGCAGCCAGCCCTCCAGCGCCGAATGGCAGAATGCGTCCGGCACCTGTTTATGCAGTTCCCCTTCCCCCTCCCACGGCAGAAACTCGGGCTGGAATTCAACCCCGGACTGCTGGGGCCAGAACACCGAATCCGGCGACCGGGAGAAGTGGCGAACGTGGATCACCGTTCGCCCTGTATCACGCCAGGCCGCAAGCAGCGCGAGCATCTGCTGTTCGGCGCCAGGGTTGTTGCGACGCCCCAGTTTTGGATGGTTGATGCCTTGTTGCATGTCGATGATGACCAGCGCGGCCTTGCGGGAAATATCCATAATGTTCTCTGCTCAAATCGCGCTGAAATGCCGCGCCCATTGCTGCTCGGCAAATTGCTCGATGATGAAGTCGACGAAGGCCCGGGTCTTGCCGGGCAATAATTTGTGCTCACTGTAATAGATGCACACGTGGCCGTCCTCGACGTACCAATCCGGCAGCACCCGCTGCAACGCGCCGTTACGCAGGTACGGCACGGCGAACGGCATGCTCACCAGCGCCACGCCCAGGCCCTGCACGGCGGCCAGGCAGGCCGCTTGGGAATCGCTCAGGGTCATGCGCGCCTTCAGGCGCAGCGGGGTTTGCTCCTGATTGCGATGAGTGAGGGGCCAGGAACGAATACGCCCGGTCTGCGGCGAGCGGATCAGGATGCCATCACACTCGCTCAAATCATCGGGGTGCTGAATTTCGGGATGCGCCTTGAGCCAGTCGGGTGACGCCACCAGCACGCGATGGGCCGGCGCCAGCTTGCGCGCGACGACGCCCTGGGGCAGGTCGAAACCACCGCCGATGGCCGCATCGAATCCCTGTCCGATCAAGTCCACCTGGCGGTTATCGAAATGCCAGTCCGGGGTGATCGCCGGGTAGCGCCGCGGAAACTCGCCCAAGAGCGGCACCACATATAAACAGCCAAAGATCGTCCCGACACTGACCTTCAACGTCCCCGCCGGACTGCCCTCGGCACTGGCCAGGTTGGCCACCGCGCTCTGGATGGTGTTGAAGCTGGCCCGCACCTCGCCAAGAAACCGCTGCCCGGCCTCCGTCAAAGTCAGCCGACGCGTACTACGCTGGAACAGCCGCACGCCCAGCCGCGCCTCCAGCTTGGCGACACTCTTGCCCACGGCGGCGGGTGTCAGGCTCAAGCGCCGCGCGGCTTCGGCGAAGCTGCCGACCTCGGCGCTGCGCACAAAGCACTCGATGCTGCTGAAGTTTTCCATCGCATCCATGCACAACTTTTGGTTTACACAGACTATAGCGATTACCCTCTACCAAGAAGCTAATCCGCGACCG
>CAURWS010000350.1:0-5020 GCA_963528485.1 uncultured Pseudomonas sp.
CGTCCCGACCCAGGTGCGCAGTGATCCAGTCCGGGTTTTCATGATCGGCCAGCGCAGTTTCGTACGAGTCGTAAGGCGCGATCAGATAACCCGCCTGCACCGCTGCAGCCACCGCATCGGGGTGCCACAAACCGCCCTCCCAGCCCTCGCCAAGCCCGATCCATAAGCGCTTGAGGCCAGCCGCTTCAAGCGCCTCGATGTTCTTGACGGTCAACATGGCGCCCCAGCGTGCAGGGTCATCAGCTAGGACGTCGCCAAACAGAGCCGCGACCTGCGCTCGCAACGCCCCATAGCTCGACGCCAGAACGCGCATATCCGGCCGGGCATCCGCGCGCCAGCGCTCCCGGGCAACCGTATTGAACGCACCGTTCAAGCCGCGCAGCAGCACAACCTGCTCCCAGCGCTGCAGCGGCCTGCGCCGATCGAGCATGGCCCTCGCCTCGGTGTCCATGAACCTCCTCAAACGAACGGCGAGCGCCGACGGGGATTTCAGCACCTCGACAAGTCGCGGCCAGGAGCGGACATCCCCGTGCCCCAGCAGGTCATTGCCCCACAGGTACACATGAGCAGCCCCTTGCAACTTGCGGGCTTCAGGTGTTTTTGCGAATTTTGCGTCGAGGGTCTGATAAGCGCCGTTGTCGATCAACCATTGCCGATAATGACGCGCACCGGCCAGCGGGTCGGCGTCTCCCAGATACAGGCGAAACGTCATCGGCGTTTTTGAAGCGAGGCGGGTGAACTCATGAGCGGCGCCGATCGTCAGCGCGTCACCTTGCGCCTTGAGTCTCAACCGATTGTTGAAAGGCTGAGTCATCAGCCAGGTGAGGCTGAACGTGCCGTGATCCATGCCCCACAGCGGCAGGCTCAGGTCCTGCGTGGTGTCGAGGGCGCCCTGATCGGCCAGAAACGGCTGCCAGACAGCATGGCCACGGGGAACGTAATGCCCTTCGGCGAGCGGCCAGATCAGCCCTTTACCCATGGCCTCGGCGGGCTGCTGCAACAGTTGCAGCAGGCCCGGATCACGGGCGCTGACGGTCAGCAGCAGCTCGCGCTGATCGAGCTGCGCGCTCAGCTGCCACGCGCCCTCGCTCCACGCCCAACTGAGCGTGTCAGGCCTGCGTTCCAGCTGGCTGACGCCATGAGCCTCTACACCTGTGGAGACTTCAACCGTTGCCTGACCCGCAGGTCGAACGCTGATGGCCAGCGTTGCCGGGTCCAGGTCGACGCGCCAGAGTGGGTTTTCCAGCGTCTCGCGGGCCAGGGCAGGCCCGCAGACGAATGCACACAGCAAACAGGCAGCACGAAACAGAACACCGGACACGACGACACCCACTGAGTGATCAAGGGTGTCGACCGTACCCGAGCGGCCCGCTGCGGTCGTTCGGACATTTCCTGAAAGCGTGAAGGACGCCGGGACTCAACGCGTAGGCGCTGGCCCACCCTCATCCGCTTCATCGCCCTTTGTCTGGGCCTTGTGCTTCTTCTCCTGTTCAGCCTTCTCCCGCTGCTCTTGGGTCGGCTCCTTGATCTTGTACCAGGCCACATACAGCGCGGGCAGGAACAGCAGCGTCAGCAGCGTGGCGATGACGATGCCGCCGATCATCGCGTAGGCCATCGGCCCCCAGAACACTTCGCGGGCGATGGGGATCATGCCCAGGCTCGCGGCCGCCGCAGTCAGCAGAATCGGCCGGCGTCGGTGCTCGGTGGCTTCGGCCACGGCGTCCCACGGCAGATAACCCGCGATCTCGTATTCGTGAATCTGCGTCACCAGAATCACCGAGTTGCGGATGATGATGCCGATCAGCGCGAGAATCCCCAGGATCGCCACGAAGCCCATGGGCGTGCCCGTCGGTACCAGCGCCAGCACCACGCCGATCAACCCTAAAGGCGCCACGCTGGCGACGAGGAACATCTTCTGCACGCTGTGCAGCTGGATCATCAAAAAGGTCGCCATCAAGAACAGCATCAGCGGCACAACCTTGGCAATCGGCCCTTGCGCCTTGCCGCTCTCCTCTACCGTACCGCCGGTGGCGATCTTGTAGCCCACCGGCAGGCCGGCGGCGAAGTTGTCGATCTCCGGCTTGAGCTGTTTCACCAGATCGGTCGGCTGGATTTCGTCGCGCACGGCCGCCTTCAAGGTGATGGTCGGCTTGCGATCACGCCGCCAGACCAGCGGCTGCTCCAGCTCGTAACGCACGTTGGCGAAAGCCAGCAGCGGAATTGACGTGCCGCCCTGGGTCACGATCTGCAGGTTTTGCAGGGTTTCCGGCGTGCCGCGTTCGGCGTCCACCGCTCGCCCGACCACGTTGATCAGGTAGATGTCGTCGCGCACCTGGGTCACGTTGGCGCCAACGACGATGCTGTTCATCAGCTGCGCCACGTCTTCGGAAGACAACCCCAACTGCCGCGCCTTGTCCTGATTGATGTCGATGCGCAGGACTTTGCCCGGTTCGTTCCAGTCGTAGATCATCTCGCCGATGTGCGGGTTTTTGTCCAGCAAGGTGGCCAGATCGATGGCGTGCTGGCGCACCTTGTCGATGTTGTCGCCGCTGATGCGGTACTGGATCGGGCGCCCCACCGGCGGGCCCATTTCCAGCGGCTGAACGTAGGTGCCAATGCCGACGAAGTCTTCACGCAGGCGTTTTTTCAGGCGGTCCATCAACGCGCCGCGCTCCTCCAGACCTTTGCTGACGATCCCCAGCTGGGCGTAATACGGGTTCTCCAGTTGTTGGTCCAGCGGCAGGTAGAAACGCACCGCGCCCTGGCCGATGTAGGTGCTCCAGCGCACGATGTCCGGGTCGTCCTTGAGCGTCGCTTCCAGCCTGTCGACGGCCTTGCGCGTCTCGTTGATCGAGGCGTTCTGTGGCAGGTTGAGGTCCAACAGGATTTCTGGCCGGTCGGAAGACGGGAAGAACTGGTTCTGCACGAAACGCATGCAAAACAGCGCCGTCGCGAACAGGGCGATGGTGATGATGATCGTCAGCCAGCGATTGCGCATGGCCCAGAACATTGAGCCGGTGAACGCACGTGCAACGCGGCCCGGAGGCTTTTCTTCGTGCTTTTTGATCTTGTCGCTGAGGATGTGCACGCCGATGACAGGGGCGAACAGCACGGCCACCACCCACGAGACAAGCATCGCTACGGCAATTACCGCGAACAGCGTGAAGGTGTACTCTCCTGCCGAGCTGGCATTCAGGCCGATGGGCACGAAACCGGCGACGGTCACCAAGGTGCCGGTGAGCATCGGGAAAGCCGTCGAGGTGTAGGCGTAGGTGGCCGCCTGTTCTCGGGAATCGCCCATTTCCAGGCGCGTGACCATCATCTCCACGGTGATCATCGCGTCGTCCACCAACAGCCCCAGGGCGATGATCAGCGCCCCCAGCGAAATCCGCTGCATGGTGATGCCGCTGTATTCCATGAACACGAAGACCATGGCCAGCACCAACGGAATCGAGCACGCCACCACAAGCCCTGCACGCACGCCGAGGCTAATGAAGCTGACCACCAGCACGATGATCACGGCCTCGAACAGCGCGCTGGTAAAGCCACCCACGGCCTTCTCGACCACCTGCGCCTGATCGGACACGTTATGCACGCCCACGCCCACCGGTAGGTCGCCGATGGCCTGATCCATGCGCGCGTGCAGGTCCTTGCCGAATTCCTGAACGTTGCCGCCCTTCTTCATCGCAATCGCCAGACCGATGGCCGGTTTGCCGTCAAAGCGAAACAGGGGTTTGGGCGGATCGACGTAACCGCGGCTGATTTCAGCGATGTCGCTCAGGCGATAGAAGCGATCGTTGAGCCGCAGGTTGACGTTTTCCAGATCCTTCTCAGACTCGAACTGCCCGGAGGTGCGCACGGAAATCCGCTCAGGCCCCGCCTCGATCACGCCCGCCGGGGTCACGGCGTTCTGCGATTGCAGGCTTTGCACCACCTGACGCTGATCCAGCCCCAGCGCCGCCAGCTTGCGGGTGGAGAAATTCAGGTAAATCACCTCGTCCTGCTGGCCGATCATCTCGATCTTGCCCAGCCCTGGCACGTCGCGAATCTGCACGCGTACCTGCTCGACGTAATCGCGCAGTTGCCGCATCGTGAGGCCATCGGCGGTAAAGGCGTAGATCGAGCCGTACACGTCGCCGAACTCGTCGTTGAACGCCGGCCCCTGCAAGCCCTGGGGGAACGTGCCGCGAATGTCGTCGATCTTCTTGCGAACCTGATACCAGATCTCGGGAATGTCCTTGGCGCTGGTGGTGTCGCGCAGGTAGACGAACACTGTCGACTCACCGGGCCGCGTGTAGCTCTTCACGTAGTCGAGGGAGTCGAGTTCTTCGAGCTTTTTCTCGATGCGGTCGGTGACCTGCTCCAGGGTTTCGTCCACGGTCGCACCGGGCCAGCGGGTCTGGATGACCATGGTCTTGATGGTGAACGAGGGGTCTTCTTCGCGGCCCAGGTTCATGTACGAGAACACGCCCATCAGCAGGGCGACGAACATCAGGTACCAGACGAAGGACTGATGTTTGATCGCCCAGTCGGAGAGGTTGAAATTCCCTTTCATCGCGGGCTGTCCTTATCGACTTTGACTTTCTGCCCCGGTTTGAGGCTGTTGACTCCGGCTGTGACCACACGCTCGCCACCCTTGACACCACCGGCAATGACGATGGAATCGCTGTCGCGGCTGACGAGGGTCACCGCCTGCGGTGAAACGGTCTGGTTCTGCATGTCGATCACCCAGATCTGCGTCTTGCCGTCGACTTCCTGCAGCACGTTGGCGGGCAGTTCGATGCGCGGCTCGATGGCTGAACTCAGGGTGACGCTGATCGCCGTACCCAAGCGGAACGCTGCCGGGGTGTCGGCCAGCGTCAGGCGTGCGCGGCGGGTGCGGGTCGAGCTTTCGGCCTGTGGCTCCAGCTCGCGCAACGTGGCCGTGGTGTTGATCGCCGGTTCCAGCTGGCTCGCGACCTTGAACACCACGTCCTGCGGCAATTGCTCGGCCAATGGCGCGGGCAAGTCGATCACAGCC
>CAURWS010000351.1:0-5020 GCA_963528485.1 uncultured Pseudomonas sp.
GCGGTGTGATGCGGGTGCGCAAACCCTCTTATGAGATGTCCTCGGCGTTTCGGGGCAGTCACAACGGCTGCCCGATTCACGAGCCGCGCTGAAGGCCCCACAGACTCGCCCGGTTCTTCCCTAATTGAGGTCTTTGCATGCAACTTATCCACCCGAACGCACATTACCGGCCCTATACCCACGCCTCGGGAGGCTGGGGTTCGGCGCACTCTGTCATGGGTATCCTTTGGCGTGAACAGGCGCTGCGCAAGGCGCCTGCAGCGCTGTTCAAGCAGAACAAACCCAAGGGGTTTGCCTGTGTCAGCTGTGCCTGGGCCAAGCCCGGCAACCCCCATGCGCTGGAGTTCTGCGAGAACGGTGCCAAAGCCACGGCGTGGGAGTTGACGGCACTGCGTACCGACGCGGAGTTCTTCGCCCGTCACACCTTGAGCGAGCTGCGTGGCTGGAGCGACTACGCTTTGGAACAGCACGGGCGGCTAACTCATCCGATGCGCTATGACGCGCGGATCGATCAGTACGTGCCGACCACCTGGGATGAGGCCTATGCGGCCATCGGTGCACAGCTCAAACAGCTCACGCCGGATTCGGTAGCTTTCTATGCCTCGGGGCGCGCATCGCTTGAAGCCTCGTTCATGTACCAGTTGTTTGCCCGTGCCTATGGCACCAACAATCTGCCAGACAGCTCGAACATGTGCCACGAGAGCACTTCGGTGGGCTTGCAGGAAAGCATCGGCGTTCCCGTTGGGACGGTAACGCTTGCCGACTTCGAACACACCGACTGCATTTTTTTCTTCGGCCAGAACGTCGGCAGCAACAGTCCGCGCATGCTCCATCCGTTGCAGGAGGCGCGCAAACGCCACGTGCCCATCATCACCTTCAACCCCTTGCGCGAGCGAGGGCTGGAGCGGTTCGTCAATCCGCAGTCGGTGAGCGAGATGGTCGGGCCCTCTTCGACGGTGATCAGTACGCAATACCATCAGGTGGCGATTGGCGGCGATACGGCCGCGGTCATGGGCATAGCCAAGGCTTTGCTGTTTATGGACGAGCAGGCGCGTCGGACCGGTGCCGCGCCTGTGCTGGATCACGCCTTCATCGCTGAGCACACTCAGGGGTTCGAGGCGTTCGTGGCGCAGGTCAATGGCTACGCCTGGGCTGAACTGGAGCAACGTGCAGGATTGAGTCGTTCATCGATGGAGGCGGCTGCCACGGTGTACGCCCGCAGCCAGAAGGTCATGATTATCTACGGCATGGGCATGACTCAGCACCGCCACGGCGTGGGCAATGTGCAGATGCTGGTCAACCTGTTGCTGCTGCGCGGCAATATCGGCAAACCCGGCGCGGGCATCTGTCCGGTTCGCGGGCATTCCAATGTTCAGGGGCAGCGCACAGTCGGCATCACTGAAGATCCGGCCAAGGTGCCCAAGGACAAGATCGAGGCGCGCTTCGGCTTCAAGGTTCCTACCCAAAAAGGCATGGCCACTGTGGACACCTGCAAGGGCATCCAGGACGGGAGCGTCAAAGGCTTCATCGGCCTGGGCGGGAATTTCCTGCGCGCGGTCCCCGACACCGACCGCATGGAACCTGCCTGGCAAGGGCTGACGCTGAACGTGCAGGTAGCGACCAAACTCAATCGCACGCATCTGTTCACGGCGCAAAACACGTGGTTGTTGCCGTGCCTGGGCCGGATCGAAACCGATTCCCAGGACGGCACGCCGCAGGTTTACACCACCGAAGACAGCACCGGGTGCATTCGCGCCTGGCAAGGGCATGCGCAGCCTGCAGGCGAGCATCTGCGTGCGGAGGTCGCGATCATTGCCGGGCTGGCGCAGGCGACCCTGGCGGTCGACGTGGGCATTCCTTGGGACGCCTGGCGCCGCGACTACGCCCAGGTACGGCAGGCCATTGCCGAGATCTACCCGGAGATTTTCCACGACATGGAAACCCGGATGTGGGAGGAGGGTGGCTTTCACCGACCGCTGCCCGCGGCGCAGCGCAAATGGGCGACCGAATCCGGGAAGGCGCAGTTCCTGACGCCCCCCAAGCTGGATGAAGACGATGACGTTGCGGTGGGCGCTCATCGGCGCGATGTGGTGCAACTGATGACGCTGCGCAGCAATGACCAGTTCAACACCACGGTCTATGGCTATAACGACCGTTTCCGCGGCGTAAGCGGGACGCGCAGCGTGGTCTTTCTCAATCGCAACGACATCGTTCGCCTGGGCTTTGCGCCGGGTCAGTGGGTAACACTGCGCACCGCCATCGAGCCTGAGATCCGCCGAGAGGTCGGGCCGTTTCAGATCATCGCCTACGACATCCCTGAAGGCTGCGCCGCGTCCTACTACCCCGAGTCCAACGCCTTGGTGCCCCTGTGGCACTACGCCGAACGCAGCAAGGTGCCGGCAGCCAAGTCCGTGCCGGTGACGCTGCATGCGGCGTTGCCGAACGAGCGCGATCGCATGCATCAGATCCCTGATCGCGACCAGATCAGAGAGTGACAGGACCGGCCAGCGCATGTATCGAACCTTTGCGCACGGGCTGTGCCTTAACTGTGAGTTTCTGTTTTGACTGGCAGGGAGAGCCTGATGACCCACGATGTCCGATCAAGACGTCAAATGGAGAGCTTGCGCCGTATTCGTGAGTGGCACCTTGATAGTGCGTTGCGAGCCCAACTGGAGGGGCGTGACGAGGCGTTCCGCTTTCATATGCAGTACTACCAGCTGCTGGGGCCCGCCGTTGCAGAGCGTGGTGATGGCAAACAGCATGGTGGCGGATTTTTTACCGAAAGCACGCTGACATCGCTTCCTGGAACTGCTGCGCCCGATTGCCATCAGAGAGAATCATCCTGATGTGTCCTGAGTGCTGGCCTATGAGCGATCGAACGATCCTGTCGTGTTACGTTGGCGTCGCGGTGGGTTGGGCGCTGTTGTTCTACTTCCTGCTGGACGTGTTCGGCGGTTGATCCGGGCACGCCATTTCCGTTCAAGACGCAGTGGCTTCGTCAAGGCTCTGTGCATGCTGTGCCTGGCCATGTGGAGCGTCCTGAAGACTGGAATCCGCCACCGGCTGGGACCGCTGATGACGCGGACATACAGAGCCCTTAGGGTCAGCGCGCACACAAACGCTCTACGAATCAGCAGCAAAGCAGAGCGATTCCGAATATTTTTCACGTCGTACCGACCAGAAACGGTCGTGTTCGTTGTAGTCTTGGCGCAACTCACCGTTCAGGCGCCCGGCTCACATGACGCGTTCGGATTTCTCTGCTGATATCGAAGCTGTCCGTGCCATTGGCGCGGTGCCCGTGATTCTGAGCATGGTCAAGCACATGACCGGGATGCGCTTTGCCGCCGTAGCGCGAGTGACGGACAAAAACTGGGTGGCCTGCGCCGTCGATGATTCCATCGATTTCGGCCTCAAGCCAGGTGGCGAGCTGGTGCTTGAGTCCACCATCTGTCATGAAATCCGCCAGCACCGGGCCCCGGTGATTTTCGGCCATGCCAGTCAGCACCCGCACTTTTCCCTGCATCACACGCCCAGAACCTATGGGCTGGAAAGCTACATATCGCTCCCTATCATTCTCGCCGATGGCACGTTTTTCGGAACGCTGTGCGCCATCGACTCGGTACCCGCCAATCTGGATGAACCTGCCATCACCAAAACGCTGACCCTGTTCGCACAGTTGATCGCCATGAGTCTGGACTCACAAAGGAATCTGGAAGCGACGCAGACGGCCTTGGCCATGACCCAGGAGCACGGTCGTTTACGCGATCAGTTCGTGGCGGTACTGGGGCATGACCTGCGCACGCCGTTGAGCGCGATTCGCATGAGCGCCGAACTGCTGGAAAGCCGGACGACGGAAAAGCGCTCGTTGAACCTGATCGCCGCCATTCGTAAAAGCTCGATGCGCATGGGCATGCTGATCGAGAACGTTCTGGATTTTGCCCGCGGCCGCATGGGCGGTGGGATCCCTGTCAAACGACTCCTGGTCGATGACCTGGGCCCAATCCTGGAGCAGGCCCTGCGCGAAGTGCAGATGTCCAACCCCGAGGCGCACATCCACCACCTCTTCAATCTGCAGCCCGGCATTTACTGCGACTCGCTGCGCATTACCCAGTTGCTGTCGAATCTGGTCGGCAATGCGGTCATCCATGGCGCCAAAGCGTCGCTCATCGAGGCCAGGGCGTGGTGCGAGGGTCCGGATGTGGTCATCTCGGTCACCAACCAGGGGCCGCCCATCGCCGAGCACTTGATGCCGCTGCTGTTCGAACCGTTTACGCGCTCGGAGGCGGGTCACAGGGGAGAGGGGTTGGGGCTGGGTTTGTACATTGCATATCAGATCGCAGAGGCCCATGGCGGAACCCTTGAGGTGACGTCCACGCTCGAATCGGGGACGGTCTTCGTTGCCCGGTTTCCATCGATCATCCAATGGGTCTATTGACTCGGCTGCCGCATTCACGACCTTGGGGTCTGTCAGCTTGATCATCAGCTTGCCAAGGCTCCTGCTGCCAGGTGCTTGAACGCGCGCATCTTCGAACGCAACCTGGCTGCGGCGACGCAAGACCTGCTCATACTGATTTGCGAAATCTGTATCGCTAACGGGTGCTTTTCCTGTTGAAGAAAACCGACCCAACGTGCCCAGCCGGATCGCTCTGGCGACCATTCAGGGCTCTGCACTCAATCCCCTCAACCTCGGCACCGCGCAGCCGATAACCTGTTATCAATGCCTACGTCATTACCAAGCGATATCACCCATGCCTGAACACTCACCTTCTGTCGTTGGCTCTGGTCACAGACGCTCAAGTGTCACGATCATTCGCACTTCGCTGTTCAAGTTCGTAGGTTTGCTGATCGGGGTATTTTTCCTTGCCGGTTATTTGATCCTTTATCTGGCCCACGACCTGGATCGCAACGAGGAAACCGAAAGCGCGTTCTATACCGATAAAGCCGTGCGGGCTTTAGAGAAGTCTATAAGCGCCACGGTCAAGGATTACGCGTTCTGGGGCGACGCCTATAAGCATTTACA
>CAURWS010000352.1:0-5000 GCA_963528485.1 uncultured Pseudomonas sp.
CGGGTTATTGGAGTCTGTAAACCGTTACTGCTTTTCAGCTCGTTTCGTCGCCTTTCCACAGGCAAAAGGGGTTGCAGTGGGCCCGATCCGCACGATTGCGGATTAAAAAAAAGGGCCTGGAAGCGTCTGCTTCCGGCCCTCAAAAGGGTGAGGGGTGTCTAGGCCCTCAGCCTGGTGATCGTATTGCGGGTCAACCAACGCTGCACAATCAGGCCTTCAGGGGCACTAGTCGTGGAGCGATCATGTTTTCAGGGCGCAAGATGTCGGCGAGCATCGCGTCGTCGAGCAGCCCTTCTTCGCGCACCAGTTCCAGTACGCCGCGGCCGGTTTCCAGGGCAACGCGGGCGATACGGGTGGCGTTTTCGTAACCGATGTACGGGTTCAGCGCAGTCACCAGACCGATTGAGTGCTCGACCAGCTCGCGGCAACGTTGCTCGTTGGCAGTGATGCCGACGATGCAGTGCTCACGCAGCATGTCCATGGCGCGTTGCAGCAGGCGGATCGAGTCGAAGATCTTGTAGGCGATCAGCGGCTCCATCACGTTCAGCTGCAGCTGGCCACCTTCGGCCGCCACGGTCAGGGCCAGATCGTTGCCCATGATTTCGAAGGCGCACATGTTCACGGCCTCTGGGATCACCGGGTTGACCTTGCCCGGCATGATCGAGCTGCCCGGCTGGCGCGCTGGCAGGTTGATCTCGTTGATGCCGGTGCGCGGGCCGCTGGACAGCAGGCGCAGGTCGTTGCAGATCTTCGACAGCTTGACCGCGGTACGCTTGAGCATGCCGGAGAACAGCACGAAAGCGCCCATGTCGGAGGTGGCTTCGATCAGGTCGGCGGCCGGAACCACTGGTTGGCCGCTGATGATCGCCAGACGCTCGACCGCCAGATGCTGGTAGCCAGGGTCGGCGTTGATGCCGGTGCCGATGGCGGTGCCGCCCAGGTTCACTTCGGTCAGCAGCTCAGGCGCCAGGCTGCGCAGGCGGTTGAGGTCTTCGGTCAGCGTGGTGGCAAAGGCGCGGAATTCCTGGCCGAGGGTCATCGGCACGGCATCTTGCAGCTGGGTACGACCCATCTTCAGGACGTGGCTGAATTCCTGGCCCTTGGCCGCGAACGCCTGAATCAGGCTGTCGAGGCTGGCGAGCAGGGCGTCGTGACCCAACAGCAGACCCAGGCGAATGGCCGTCGGGTAAGCGTCGTTGGTCGACTGCGCCATGTTCACGTCGTTGTTGGGGTGCAGGTATTTGTATTCGCCTTTGGCATGGCCCATCGCCTCAAGGGCAATGTTGGCGATGACTTCGTTGGCGTTCATGTTGGTGGACGTGCCAGCGCCACCCTGAATCATGTCGACCACGAATTGATCGTGGAAATCACCGCGGATCAGACGTGCGCAGGCTTCGCTGATCGCTGCGTGCTTCTCGCTGCTCAAGTGGCCCAGCTGGTGGTTCGCATCGGCGGCGGCCTGTTTGACCATGGCCAGACCCACAACCAGTTTCGGGTAGTGCGAAAGCGGGACGCCGGAGAGGTGAAAGTTGTTCACTGCGCGCAGGGTCTGGATGCCGAAGTAGGCGTCAGCAGGTACTTCGAGGGTGCCAAGCAGGTCTTTTTCGATGCGAAATGATGCAGCGCAGGACATGATAGAGAAACTCTCTGGAGAGACACGGACTAAGCCGGAACGCCTTTAATACTAGGCTTGTGGGCGATTGCGAACCAATGCTGTTAAGCGCTAGCCTATGCTCAAACGGCATAATGTTGATGTGACGTTCCGATTGTGACGAGCGTATGAATCGTGTTACCGACGCGCCCGAACACCGCGCAAATCCACCGGGAAGAACACCATGAATCTGGAAAGCAAATGGCTGGAAGACTTCAGCGCGCTGGCCGCCACCCGCAGTTTTTCCCAGGCGGCGGAGCGTCGGTTCGTCACGCAGCCCGCATTCAGTCGACGAATCCGCAGCCTTGAGGCCGCGCTGGGCCTGCAACTGGTCAATCGCTCGCGCACGCCCATCGAGCTGACGGCGGCGGGGCAGTTGTTTCTGGTCACGGCGCGTACGGTGGTCGATCAGCTCGGCGAAGTGCTGCGTCACCTGCACCATCTGGAAAGCGGGCAGGGCGAGGTGATGCAGATCGCGGCCGCGCACTCGCTGGCTTTGAGCTTCTTCCCGCGCTGGATCGCGCAGTTGCGCAACGAGGGCCTGAACATCGCCACGCGGCTGGTGGCAACCAACGTTGGCGACGCCGTGCATGCCCTGCGCGAAGGCGGCTGCGACTTGATGCTCGCGTTCTACGACCCTGACGCAGCGCTGCAGATGGACGCCGAAATCTTCCCGTCGCTGCATCTGGGCATGACTGAAATGCTGCCGGTCTGTTCGGCGAACGCCGACGGCAAGCCGCTGTTCGATCTGGAAGGTGACCAAAGCGTGCCGCTGCTGGCTTACAGCGCGGGTGCGTTTCTGGGGCGCTCGGTGAACCTGCTGCTGCGCCAACGCGCCCTGCGTTTCACCACGGTTTACGAAACGGCAATGGCCGACAGCCTCAAGGGCATGGCCCTACAAGGTCTGGGGATTGCCTGGGTGCCGCGCCTGTCCATCGCCGCCGAGCTTGAGCGCGGCGAACTGGTGATTTGCGGTGGCGCTCCGTGGCATGTGCCGCTGGAGATTCGCCTGTACCGCTGCGCGCTGGTGCGCAAAGCCAACGTAAGGCTGTTGTGGCGCAAACTGGAAACGGCCGCCGGGACGACTGATTCGAATCAGTGAGCCCGGCGGCCTGTTTCGCCACAATCACGGGGTGTCTTTGAGATAATTCCGAATGACCTGCGCTGATTGCTCGCTGTATCGGTAGCAATTTTTCAGGAAGAAAATATCTTCCACGAACATGTTGGTGATGCACGGCGCGGGGGCTGCGGTGGCGTGAAATTCGCCATCGCTGTGTGTGGCACCGAACGTATGCCCGACTTCATGGGCAATGGTGCGATAGGCTGTCATCGACGCTATGGCAGAACGCTTGCCGAGTCCTGCGATGCCTTTCACGAAGAACGTCAGACTGTCCTTGGTGATCAAGAGGTATTTGTGGCGCTTGTCGCGAGGTTTCTGATCGCCAATCACGTAATCGATCACGCGCTGGTCCCATTCATAGAGCGATTTGTCGGCATCGCCCAGTCGGTAGTCGAAGTCGGTATAGCCGGGTTTACGCAGGATCGGAACGATCTGCACCTCTCGTGCGGTAATGGCGCTGAGGTCCTTGGTGAACCAGTCGAGGTATTTTGTATCGAGGTTTCGGATGTCCTGATCGCTCAATTCGTCGTGCAGAAAAAGTGTCAGCACGATGGGCAGTTTCGCCTCTGGGGCGTCGCGGTCTGCTGCCAGGGTTGAAGTGGTTATAGCGCTGCCAAGAAAGACAATCGCAAGTGCTGCAGTAAATACGTTCATGGTCTCTTCTCGTCCTTGAGAATGAAGGTGCGGTATTGCCGGATCAGCAAAACAGGTCACGACGCTGCTGTCCGTCAGGCCGAAAACTGATTGGTGTGGGGGCTTTCGACTCGGTATGTCAGAAATCGAGTCGCACAGAGGTCTGCAGCGCTCAACGCGCCTGTTGAGCGTCCTACAACCCTCTGCGTTAAACGCTACGGGCAATGTCGACGGGTCTTATTGATGCGACTTCTGGGTCCAGTAGTCTGCATGACAGCTTGCAAGCGATCCTGCGGGCAAGCCGTAACGCCGCCCTTCATGAGGAAGGGATTGTCTATTAAAAGGATTTAGCCATGACAAAGACCATAGAACCTGTGCGTATCCACGTTTTCTACCACGATGATGTCAGTGAGAGCACCCGGCGCATCGTGCCTCGTAATTACCTCAAAGAGTGCATCACCGAGCTCGAACGTATTGCAAATCGTCCATTCATCATGGAGTACAGGCATTCGATTCCCGGAGTGACCGATATCCAGTACCAGGGGCATCCGCGCGATTCCCTGAATCACTGGGCAGCCACTTCGCACACCTACGCAGATCGCAATATCCGCGCGTCCGAGCGTATTCAGCGGCATCTGCTGGTCACCCAGGGAACCATCAGCGATGAAGTGCTGGGTATTGCGCAGTTTTACAACCAGTGCGCCATCGCCTCGCTGGCCACTTATCAGACCATCGCTCATGAATTGGGGCATACCTTCGGCATGCGCCACGAAGATGCCGAGCTGCAGCACAATGCCTTCGGGATCCAGTGCGCCACGTATGGATATGCCGAGGGTGGCGTGTACGCCAACTGCTACCACTACAGTCTCAAGAACCGCGAGAACATGGCCCGGTTTTTTGCCGCTAATGTGGACTGACCCCAAGCCTTGGGTACATTCTTCACCGCTGCAGGTACGCATCGCCGAAGTCCGTTGACTAACGGTCGTCAAAGGGGCTGCCTTCCTTGCGCTTTGCGGTATACTGCGCGGCCTTTGGCCGGTTGTACTGGTCATAATTCGTACGACAAGCCACGCCGGTTCTCCCGCGTGGCTTGTTGTTTTTAGACGCGCCTGCGGGCGCCCGATGAAGAGGCACGACGATGAGCGCACTGGTTGGCGTGATCATGGGCTCCAAGTCCGATTGGTCCACCCTTAGCCACACCGCCGATATGCTGGAAAAGCTCGGCATTCCGTACGAAGTCAAAGTGGTTTCGGCCCACCGCACGCCGGACCTGCTGTTCCAGTACGCCGAAGAGGCTGAAGGTCGTGGCATCGAGGTGATCATCGCCGGTGCCGGCGGTGCTGCCCACTTGCCGGGCATGTGCGCCGCCAAGACCCACCTGCCCGTGCTGGGCGTTCCGGTGCAGTCTTCGATGCTGTCGGGCGTCGACTCGCTGCTGTCCATCGTGCAGATGCCAGCGGGCATCCCGGTCGCCACCCTGGCCATCGGCAAGGCTGGCGCGATCAACGCAGCCTTGCTCTCGGCGAGCATCCTGGGCGCCAAGCACCCGCAATTCCACGCAGTGCTGAAGACATTCCGCACTGAGCAGACAGACAG
>CAURWS010000353.1:0-4991 GCA_963528485.1 uncultured Pseudomonas sp.
GGCCACCCTTGAGCGCCAGTCGCCGGGGCAGAGCGGCCTGGGCCTGGTGATCGCCAAGAGCCTGGCGCAGCTGTGGCAGGATTTCGATTACGCGATCATCGACAGCCCACCGTTGCTGGGCGTGTTGATGGTCAATGCCCTGGCGGCGAGCCAGCAGTTGGCAATTCCGGTGCAGACCGAATTTCTGGCGGTCAAGGGTCTGGAGCGCATGGTCAACACCCTGACCATGATCAACCGCTCGCGCAAAGTGCCGCTGCCGTACACCATCGTGCCGACCCTGTTCGACCGCCGTACCCAAGCCTCGATGGGCACCCTGAAACTGTTGCGCGACAGCTTTCCCGAGCACGTCTGGAAAGCCTACATCCCGGTCGACACGCGCCTGCGCGATGCCAGCCGGGCGGGCGTCACGCCGTCGCAGTTCGATGGCAAGAGCCGGGGCGTGCTGGCGTACCGCGCGCTGCTTAAACACATGCTCACCGAGCAGCTCGTAGGGCAGGTAGCCTGACGTGTCCGCTGATCGTTTATTCATGAGCCTTGCGCCTGCGCGCTCAAGTCGACTGCCTGTGCAGCCGATATCTGGATCAGGCGGTAATCGCATCACTTATTTTCGGGCTCCTGTATGAACCGCCCTCTGGACATCGCAACACGACCACAACTGGCGCTGCAGAACTATCTTGACGCGTTGCTTCAGGACGCCACGCAAGAGCTGGAACTCGCCCCTGCCATCGATGAATTTCAAGCGGCCGTGCTCGAAGAGCAGGCCCATGACGCGCGCATGCGCTCGGCGGTGGCCGAAGCGGTCGCGGCGGCTGTGCCGGTTGCTCCTGCAATCCGGCCGGCGCCTGTGTCCCTGGCGTTCGTGCCTGAGGTCAAACCGGCTGCGCCTGCGCCGGTGGCCAGGCCGGTTGCCGAGCCTGTGGTGGCCAGGGTGCTGGAAAAGCCGGTTATCCTGCCGCCTGTCATTGCCCCACCGGTTATAGCGCCGCCTGAGGTGGAGCCCGTCGTGGTTCAGCCTGAAGTCGCGCTGATCGAGCCTGTGGCCGAGGTGCACCTGCCGTCGCAGCGTACGCCCACGCCGCCACCGACCTGCGACGAGCGTCCGGACTGGGCTGCTGAGCCGTTCGAATGCCTGTTGTTCGATGTCGCAGGCCTGACCCTCGCGGTGCCGCTGGTGTGCCTGGGTTCGATCTACCCGCTGGCCGGCCATGACCTGACGCCGTTGTTCGGCCAGCCGGACTGGTTCCTCGGCATTTTGCCCAGCCAGGCCGGCAACCTGAAGGTACTGGACACCGCGCGCTGGATCATGCCCGACCGCTACCGCGACGATTTTCGTCAGGGCCTGCAATACGTGATCTCGGTTCAGGGCTACGAGTGGGGGTTGGCGGTGCATCAGGTCAGCCGTTCGCTGCGCCTGGACCCCAACGAAATCAAGTGGCGTACCCATCGCGGTCAGCGCCCCTGGCTTGCCGGGACCGTGATCGAGCACATGTGTGCGCTGCTGGACGTTTCCGAACTGGCCGAGCTGATTGCCAGCGGCGCGGTCAAGCAGATGCAAACACGCAAGTAGCTGTATTAAAAAGCATCATCAAATAAACACAGGGTGGCGTTACGGCGTCATTCGCAGAGCACAACACGCAAGGGGTTAGGGGTATGAAGAAGTCGTCAGCACAGGGTTCCGAAGATCCGATCCTGCAATGGGTCACCTTCCGCCTGGACAACGAAACGTATGGCATCAACGTGATGCAGGTTCAGGAAGTGCTGCGCTACACCGAGATCGCGCCAGTGCCGGGAGCGCCAAGCTACGTGCTGGGCATCATCAACCTGCGCGGTAACGTGGTCACTGTGATCGATACGCGCCAGCGCTTTGGTCTGCCACCGGTTGAAGTCAGCGACAACACGCGTATCGTGATCATCGAGGCCGACAAGCAAGTGGTCGGGATCCTGGTCGATAGCGTCGCCGAAGTGGTCTATCTGCGTCAGTCGGAAGTCGAAACCGCGCCAAACGTGGGCAACGACGAATCCGCCAAGTTCATCCAGGGCGTATGCAACAAAAACGGCGAGCTGCTGATCCTCGTGGAACTGGACAAGATGATGTCCGAGGAAGAGTGGTCCGAGCTGGAGAACATCTGATTGATCTTTGAGGTTGCAGTCATTTTTCTGGCGGTACTGTGGGTCGCGAGCGTCGCGATGTTCATGGCCCACACCAAACGCTTGCGCACCCTGGCCACGCAGCAGCTCGAGGCTGACTCGCTGCGTGACCAGCGCATCCGCGAACTGGCCCGGCGCCTTGAGAACTATCAGGGTGGGACGGTGAAGATGGGCGATGACCTGCATGAGTTGCGGGCGATCGTCGCGCCGCTCCCGGACAAGATCACGGCGCTGGAGCAGCGTGATCCTTCGACATTGTCTTTTGCTCAGGCGGCGCGTCTGGTGAGCATGGGGGCCAGTGTCGATGAGCTGACGCAGTCCTGTGGTTTGACCCAGGCTGAGGCGCAGCTGATGAGCAAGTTGCACGGGAATAATTGATCTTGCGGTTTGCGGTTCTGCCTTTGTTGGATAGAGGAGTGTGTATATCCGTTGCCGCGGTAACGGCGGCTTGTGGTTCCGCTTTTACAGCGGGTCACTTTTGTCAAGAGCCACAAAAGTAACCAAAAAGGCCCTGCTCCTGGTTTGGCCTCTCCTTCGTCGAGGTTCCCTCACTCCGGCGACGCTCCGTGGGCCCGCGCCGAACGGACATCCATGTCCTGACGGCGCTCTCGCGGCATCCCTGCCGCTCGGCCCACTGCGCATCGCCTGCGTTCGGCCTGCACCCAAGTCGCGTTCTGCGGCGCCTGACCTATCGCGTTAGAAGATCAAGATCAAGCCGGCGGTGGAGATCTTTCGTACGCCACCGCCGGCAAGCCGTGCTGCTACAGGTGTGCGTGCCGTTCCCGATGGGCGTTGTTCCACTAAACCTGTGGGAGCGAATTCATCAGGGGCGCAGGCTGACGCTCAACGCGGCGTGATATCCCGCTCAACCGGCTGCGGGTCCTGATCAAACCCTTCCGGAAACTTCCCTTTCAACCGCCACGCAAACGCGATGATTTCGGCGATGGTCAGGTACAGCTCTTGAGGAATGCTGTCCCCGAGTTCCATGCGCGCCAGCATGGTCACCAGTTCGGCGTTCTCGTAGATGGGCACTTTGTATTCGCGGGCGATGGCCAGGATGGCTTCGGCCAGGGCGTCGTCGCCTTTGGCGGTGAGGGTCGGGGCTTGCTGGCCGTCGTAGCTCAGGGCGATGGCCTGGCGCAGATTGGGTTCGGGCTTGCTCATCAGGCGTTCTCGTCGATCCAGCGTTGTTCCAGCACGGTTCTTGCGCCTTGGGCGGGCACGCCGCGGTTGCAGGCCAGTTCCTTCACGTTCAGGCCGCAGGCCACCAGTCGTGCGCGCAGGCTGTCCAGTTCGCTGGAGATCAGTTCGGCGGCGCCTTCGCGCTGTGCCCACATCTGGCTCGACAGGCTGCCGGCAATCAGCTGCGCCTGAACCTGCAGCGGGCCCAGCGGCTCCAGATCGAAGGCCAGCTCCACGCGCCAGAGCTTTTCTTTCTCCTTGACCTCCTGGGGTGCGGTTTCCGGGCTTTCTTCGCGCTCGGGGGCGTCCTCGCGCTGCAGCTTGACCTGCAACGGCACCACGTCGTGGGCGTTGCGCATGGGGATTTCCAGTTGCCAGGTGGTCACCTGGGTGCCATCGGCGTTGGTGCGGGTCTGTTCCAGGCCGCCCAGTTGGTGGCTCTGCAATCGCGAGATAGCACCCGCTGCGAGCTTGAGCAGGGTTTCCAGATCGTCCTTGCTCTCGGGGTTGCCGAGGGTGCGCGAGGGTAATGGAAAGTTGCTCGGCACGCTCGGCGCGGACACCAGCCCCAGCGTACCCAGCGCGTTACGAACGAAACTGGGCATGGCCCGGGCAAGGGTGTTGGCCGCCGCCGCGCCGTCGTAACTGACGTTGCCGGGCAGGCCCGGGAGGATCTGCGAGATGACCCGCAACAGGTTGGCCTTGAGGTCCGGCACCAGTGTCGGGTTTTCTCCGGCCAGCAGGCGCGACTCCATGAACAGGCCGCTGGCGTTCAGGGCCTGGGCCACGCCTTTGGCGGTGGTCATCTGTTGCAGGTCGGGCAGGTCGGCGAACAGCTGATCGATGCTGGCGCGCAGGGACGGCGTCAGCGTGTCGGGGCCATCGGTGCTCGGGGGCGGCAGGTTCTGTAAGGCGGTGATCAGGCTTTGCAGCGAGCCCTGACGGCTTTGCTGGGTCGACAGCTGCTGGGCCAGGGCCAGTTCATCGAGACGATTGGGCATGGCGACGAAATTCAGCGCCTGGCTGTTCTGCACTTGCGCGCTGAGCAGGCTGCCGACCCGCAGCGGCTGCGGGCTGTCGATGGTCAGGCTGCTGCCCGCCAGCGCGGTGTTGAGCAGCATGACGATGGAGCGGTAGTTCGTTGCCTGTGTCGAGCTGCCTGCGGGCTGGCCGGCCAGTTGCGCGACGTTCTGCGCGGCCACCTGGGTGGTCAGCACCTTGCCTTGCAGTAGAGTGCCAGCAGGCAGTTGCCGGGTGTCGATGCTGGTCAGGCTGTTGGCGCTGGCTTTTTGCAGGTTCTGCACGCTGATGGTCAGGGTGTCGGACGAGCCCTGAGCGACCGTCACATTGGTGCCGGGTGTAAGCGGCAACGAGCTGCTGACGGGGAGGGTGGTCTGGCGGCCGTTGTCCATGGTCAGTTTAAGCAGCAGCTGGAAATCCTGGCCGAGCTGTTTGAGGCTGACCACTTCGGCATTGGCGACCTGGCCCGAATTGAGCAGGCCTTCGCGCGGTTCTATCAGCTTGAGCACCTCACCCGCAGGCACGCCCGCACGCAGCAGGGCAGTGGCGGCTGCAACGGGAGAAAGGTTGGGTATATCGCCTGTCATCAGATCCCGACTCGGTAAAATTGCGCTCTCAAGGGCTCAAGCTGGCATAATCAA